>JAADEA010000152.1 GCA_013153675.1 Campylobacterota bacterium | reverse complement strand
TATGCCCATGCAATATATATCCTTTTATATAACTCTTGATCATATTTTTTATAAGAGGTAATCTCTCTAAGAGCTCTATTAAACTTTCTATTCCAATATAAAAGCTTTGCTCTTAAGAGGTGTAAATCTTTGCTGTCTGGTTCATTTTTTATCTTTTTTTCTACTAATTTAATAGCTTTTTTAATATCTCCACTAATAGCTATCTTATTTATCTTTTCAATAGAGATATTTAAATCATTAGCAAATATAAAGAGAGATAAAAGATAAAATATAAATATTGCTCTATTCATATTTTGCCCTAAAATGTCCATTATATGGTATATGTTAAGTATAATTAACCCATCTTAATATAAAATAAAATTAAATATTTAGAAATTTATATCTATAAAATCAAACAGAGCAAAGAAGTTTCAAAATAGAATTAAAATAAAAAATCAAAAGCCAATTTTTTAATATATTTTTAAAAACAATTAATTAAAAGAAGAAATGATTTTAGGTTTGTTATTTTATAGAAAAGATAAATTACACTTTGCAACAAAAATTAATTTAGAATTATTTCAAAAATATTTTCACCTTTTTCTTTATCATATCTATATCTCAATTGATATTTTAATTTATCCAATACATTAGCTACTATATAGAGTCCAAGTCCAAATCCACTTTGCCTTTTTTCTTCTTGAGAAAAAGGCTCAGTATAATAACTTAAATCATGTTTTAAAGGCTCACCTTTTGATCTAAACTCTATTCTATTTCCTATTAGAATAATTTTTACTTTCTTATTAGGACTATATTTAACACCATTATCTATAATATTCTTAATAGCTAAAGCTAATAGATCCTTATCTGTATATATTAATAGATCATTAACATTTACAATAAAATGCTCTTTATCTCTCATTGTAAGCTCTATTGCCTCATCTATTATCTCTTTTATATTAACTTGAGATAACTTTGGAGTAAAGCTATAAATAGTAATTCTTTCAATTTGAGCCAAATCATTAATAAGCTCATTCATTCTCTCAAAGGCATTAATTAAAATTCTCTTTGCCACCTCATCTTCTATCGTCTCAGCAATAATTCTACCCTTTGTAATAGGAGTCTTTAACTCATGCATAATATTTCTCATAAATAGATTTTTAGAAGAGATAAGCTGTTTTATATGCTTAATTGCTTTTTCAAAACTCTTTGCTATTCTTGCTATCTCATCATCACCAGAGTAGGTAATCTTTACATCTAAATTGCCTTGAGCAAAACTCTCTATCTCTTTATGAAGTCTCTTTAAAGGAGCAAGCTTTTTTAATACCATCCAATAAGTTACAATTAATACTATAAATAAAATACCAGCTGCAGTAAATAGCATCTGAGTGGTATAATCGCCTGGTTTATTATCTTTAAGCATTAAATCATAATCAAATCTTTGCACATATATATAAACATTCTCTTTTGTATCAAAAACTCTTACACTACCTAAAATAGATCTACCACTAAAGATAACTTCCCCTCTATCTTCAATCTCCTTTTTTACATCTTTTATAGAAATAGGCGTTAATTGGTATCTTTTAAATAAAATTGTAACCTCTTTACTTTTTGCTTTAGCATCTGGATTTGTTAAAAATGTATCAGCAATAATTTTATAACGACTAATTTTTTGAAACTCTCTTTGATCAGCACTTGATTCTAAAAGGGCAATAAGGGTAGCTACTAATACAGCAATTGCTAAAAGAAAAATTAAATGAATAAAAGTAGTAACTGAGATATTTTTCAACTCTAACCTTCTACACTTAAGAGATAACCAACTCCTCTTACTGGTTTTATATAGCTTCTATTTGGATCTATTTGAGCTATTTTTTGTCTAATGCGAGAAACTATAACATCAATATTTTTAATAGAGCTCTCATCATCAATATGTTCGCTCTCATATAAAAGCTGCTCTCTTGAAATAGCAGAATTTTTATGCATAATCAGCATTGATAAAACATCAAACTCAGCAGCTGTTAATTCTAATACCTTCCCTTTAAACCTAATTACTCTTCCCTCTTTATCCAATTCAAATAGTTCATTTTTTGTTTTTGATTTACCCCCTCCACTTCTTCTTAATATTGTCTTAATTCTTGTAATTAACTCTCTTGGATCATAAGGTTTTGGCATATAATCATCAGCACCTCTTTCTAATCCTATCACTTTATCTGTAATATCATCTCTTGCAGAAGAGATAATAATTGGGATATCAGACTCTTCTCTAATTTTCTCAATTACCTCTAAACCATCCATACCAGGAAGAGTTAAATCTAAAATAACTAAATCAAAATTTTCTTGTGTCAACATTGAGAGTCCTAAATATGGATCTTCAGCCTCCTTTACCTCCATTCCATGTCTTTGAAGATAACTACTTAAAACCATAGAGAGTTCTGGGTCATCCTCAATAATTAATATCTTTATCTTCTTTTCTACCATCTCTTCGTCCTTAGAACTCCTTTTTATTATGATAGCACGAAACTACTAATTTTAAAAAGATTTTAATTAATAGATAATTTTTTTTAATTTTCTTTAATCTTTTTAAAAGTGTCAAATTATATAAAGATTTTATTTCAAAATGCAATTTTTTTTTAAAGTATGGAATTATTAAACTATTATTAAGATTATAAAATCTTAAAGAGGAGGCATATTATGAAAGCCTTGAAGTTTTCACACATAAAAAAGCCTCAATATCTAATCTTAGCTGCTATCTCTTTAGCACTTGTAAATTGCAATGATTTAGATATTAAAGGCTCAAAAGATACAACTACAACTCAAAGTAGTCAACTACCACAAAAAAATAGTATCGAACCAAATATCAAAACATCAAAAGATGAAGTAGATATTTATGAACCTATCACTTTAGATGGTAGTACCTCTACAATACCTAAAGATACTCAAGTAACCTTTAAATGGCTTGATGAAAATGGTAACCTTTTATCTACAAATCCAAAAGTTAACCTATCATTTTCAAAAGATGGAACCCATACA
>JAADEA010000109.1 GCA_013153675.1 Campylobacterota bacterium | reverse complement strand
TGGATCCAAATAATTGGGATACATATGTATTAATTAATGTGCCAGAGTATAAATTTAGACTATTTGAAAATGGCACTAAAGTAATGGAGTTTAAAGTAATTGTTGGAAAATATAAATGGCAAACTCCAATTTTTAGCTCAACTATGAAATATATTGTAATAAATCCTACATGGAATGTGCCAGATAATATTGCAAGAAAAGAGATTATTCCCCATTTAGTAAAAGATCCAGTAGGATATTTAAAAAGACATAATATGGTAGTAAGAAGAGATTATAATATAGATTCTCCTCCAGTAGATCCAAGGAGTGTTAATTGGAAGAAGTATCTTTCAAAAGAGTGGGAAAATAAGGAGCTTCCATATAAGCTTATTGAGAGAGCCTCTACAAGAAATGCTTTAGGACAAGTTAAATTTATGTTTCCAAATAGATTTTCTGTATATATGCATGATACAAATAAAAAATATCTATTTAATAATGCGCAGAGAAGCTTTAGTCATGGATGTATTAGATTAGAAAAGCCATTTGATCTTTTAAGACATATCTCTACAAATTATACTGCAACTCCAATAGAAAATCCAAAAGAGTATTTAGCACTCTTAAGAAGAAAGAAAAAGAGAGATACTACTTATATTAATTTAGTAAGAACAATTCCAGTTCATATTGTATATTTGACTGCTTATGTTGATGAAGATGGAGTTGTAAGATTTTTTAATGATATATATAGATATGATGCTATTCAACATGTAAGAGGATTAGGGAGTATTTAGGCTCTATGGCATTAAAAGAGATAAAATTTAAAAATGAGCCTCTCTCTTTATCTTATGAGATTTTAAATCTTCAACATAGCAAAACAATTCTATTTTTGCATGGGTGGGGAAGCAATAAAGAGATAATGAAAATGGCTTTTGGCTCCTATTTAAAAGATTATAGACATTTATATTTAGATTTACCAGGTTTTGGGGCAAGTAAGAATGAAAAGCTTGTTTTAACTACAAAAGATTATAAAGAGATTGTTGAATTATTTTTAAAGAGGCTTGGAATAAGAGTTGATATGGTAGTAGGACACTCTTTTGGTGGAAAAGTTGCTACCTTATTAGAGCCACCATGTTTAATATTGCTATCAAGTGCTGGAATTGTATTGCCAAAACCTTTTAAAGTAAGATTAAAAATAGCTCTTTTTAAACTTTTAAAGCCTTTTGGAGGAGGAAAAATAAGAAAGTTTTTTGTAAGTCAAGATGCAAAAGATATCTCTTTAAATATGTATGAGACATTTAAAAATGTGGTAGATGAGGATTTTAGGGATAAATTTGCTTCTTTTAAAAATAGAGCTTTAATATTTTGGGGTAAAGATGATAAAGCTACTCCTTTAATAGCTGGCAAGGAGATAAATAGTTTAATTAAAAATTCTAAATTTTATCTATTTGATGGAGATCACTACTTTTTTTTAGATAACAAAGATAAAATAGCTCAAATTATTGAAAAGGAGTGTGGTAGAAGTTGATGAAAATTATTGAACTTATTTCATATTTTCTATTTTTAGGGGCAATTGGCTATTACTTTATAACTACTTTGCAGTGGTTTAATTATAAGCTAAGTAGGGCTATATTTCATCATACAAAAGGATGGTGGAACTATATATATTTTTTGCTTCCCTTTGCTTTATATGAATTTTTATATGCTATAGGATATGGAAAATATAGTGTAGTTTTAGTGGTAATATATATTATTGCTTTAATTTTTTGGGCAAAAAAACTTGATAAGAGAGTTAAATTTACTTCAAGAGTAAAAAGATTTTTTATTATCTATTTTTTAGTTGCTCTAATTATTAAGTTTATTTTTAATTTAAATTTAGTTCTAACTCCACTTTTGATTGCTTGGATTATCTCTTTATATATTGAAAAGCTCTTATTTTATCAATATAAAAAGATGGCAAAAGATAAAATATCTAAAATGAAAGATTTACAAGTTATAGGAGTAACTGCAAGTTATGGCAAGACTTCTATAAAAAACTTTATAGCTCAAATATTGAGTAAAAAGTTTAAAGTATATGCTACTCCAAGATCTGTAAATACCTTAGGAGGAATTATTAAAGATATAAATGAGGATCTATTGAATGATAGAGAATTTTATATAGTTGAGATGGGAGCAAGAGGAAAAGGAGATATTGAAGAGATTGCTACTTTTTTAAATCCTCAATATGTGGTAGTAGGAAAAATTGGACCTGCTCATATTGAATATTTTAAAACTTTAGAAAATATTAGAGATACAAAAATGGAGATATTGAAAAGTAATAGAATAAAAAAGGCTTTTATTCATAAGAGTGCAAAAGTAGAGCCAACAGAAAAAATTGATATCTTTGGAGATGATATTAAAGATATTAGCTCTACATTAGATGGTATCTCTTTTACTTTTAGGGGTGAGAGGTATGAAGCAAAGATTTTAGGAGAATTTAATGCGATTAATTTAGCAGCAGCTATTTTAGTGGCACAAGAAGTTGGTATGAGTAAGGATGAAATAAAAAGTGCCCTAAAAGATATAAAACCAATAGAGCATAGATTGCAAAGAATTGATGCAGGTGGTAAGATTATTTTAGATGATAGTTTTAATGGTAATATTGATGGAATGTTAGCCTCTTTTGATCTTGTAAGTAGTTATCCTAAAAGAAAGATTTTAATTACTCCAGGATTAGTAGAGGTAAATAGTGAATTAAATGAAGAGGTTGCAAAAAAGGCAAATGAGATTTTTGATTTAGTGGTTGTAACTTCTGCACTAAATAAAGATATATTTCAAAAATATATTGATAAAGAAAAATTTGTATATTTAAAGGACAAAAGCTTACTTGAAGAGTTTTTAGTGCAAAATACCAAAGAGGGTGATTTAATTCTTTTTGCAAATGATGCACCAAGTTTTATTTAAGGAGGGGAGGATGTTTTATTTAATTGATTGTAGAAAAAGAGATAATATCTCTTTATTAAAAGGTGAATTGAGTTATTTTTTTAAAGAGGTA
>JAADEA010000129.1 GCA_013153675.1 Campylobacterota bacterium | reverse complement strand
ACTAAAGGATCAAAGAGATATTGCAAGAGTTGAGAGGATAGAAAAATCTATTAGTAAATTGGAATATTTATATAGAAAAATATCCCATTTTATCAAGAGGGATTTATATAAAATCGAAAGAGAGAAAGTATCTTTGGATAAAGTTATAAAAGAGAGGGTTGAGATTTTTGAAGATTTTAGAAAAAATGGATTTATTTTAGATTTAGAGCCTTTAGTAGTAGAGATAGATAAGTTTGCTTTAGAAGAAGCTTTAGATAATTTAATTGAAAATAGTATGAAATATTCTGATAAAGATATAAAAATTGAGCTAAAAGGAGATATCTTAACTATTAAAGATAGAGGAGTTGGAATGGAGCCATCTGAGTTATTAAGGGTATTTGAGAGATATTATCAAGGTAAGGGGGCAAAAAAAGGGGAAGGGATTGGACTTTATTTAGTAAAGAGATTTTGTGATGAAGAGGATATTTTATTAAAGATAGAGTCTCAAAAAGATCAAGGCACATCAGTAATTTTAGATTTTAGTAAGAGGGTTGTAAAGAATGGGGTATAAGATTTTATTATTAGAAGATGATAGATTATTTGCCGAGAGTTTAAAAGATTTTTTAGAGGAAGAGGGGTTTATTGTTGATATTGCTTTAGATCCAAAGAGTGCTCTTTCTATGGTTTTTGAAAATAGATATCATCTCTATTTGTTAGATATTAATCTACCCTTTGAAGATGGATTGAGTTTTTTATCTTCCCTAAGAGAGGCTAAAGATTTAACTCCTGCAATTTTTATTACTTCAAGAGATGATAAAGAGTCGTTGATAGAAGGATTTAAAATAGGAGGAGATGATTTTTTAAGAAAGCCAGTAGATTTAGATGAGTTGAGTTTAAGGGTAAAAGCTCTATTAAATAGGACTGCACCAATTGAGCCAATAGAGTTTGGTGAGTTTAGAATAGATCCTGCATTAAAGAGGGTCTATAAAAAAGAAGAAGAGATTATATTGCCAAATAAAGTTTTTGATCTTTTAATGATTTTAATTAGAGAAGATGGAAGATATTTAAGTGCTAAGGAGATAGAAGAGAGATTGTGGAATGTGGCTGAAGATTCAAGTTATGGAGCTTTGAGAGTTTATATTAATAGATTAAGAAAAATTTTTGGAGATCGCATTGAGTCCATTAGAGGGGTAGGTTATAGATTTAAGCCAATTGAAAATTAACATATAATTAACATTTATTAGTTGATAATTAGAAGTTATAAAAAAATTAAAAGGAGATTTTATGAAAAAATTGTTGGTTTTAATGATGATGGTGGGGGCTTTTTTATATGCTAAAGGACCTCTTCATATGCCAAAAGATTTTAGAGCTGTTCCAATTGATAAGGCTCAGATTTTACAAGAGGGTGAGAGCAAGCTCTTTTGTCCAAAGTGTGGAATGACTCTACCAATGTTTTATAGAACTAACCATGCTGCAAAAGTAGATGGAAAGATAGAGCAGTTTTGTTCGATTCATTGTTTAGTAGATGAGATGAAAAGTGGTAAGAAGGTAGAAGATATTCAAGTTGTTGATAATAGTACACTAAAGTTTATTCCTGCAAAAGATGCTTGGTATGTTGTGGGTAGCTCAATGCCAGGTACAATGAGTAAAGTTAGTAAATATGCTTTTGGAACAGAAAAAGCGGCTAAAGAGTTTGCAAAAAAATATGGTGGGAAGGTTATGAGATTTAAAGATGTGCTTGATTTGGTAATGAAGAATTTTGATAAAGAGCAAGCAATGATTGCTAAAAAGCAGATGATGATGGCAAAAAAAGGTGAGATGGTATATAAAAATAAATGTAAAAAGGTAGATAAGAAATTTAACTCTGTAGCTGAGGCAAAAGCTTATCTTATTGCTAATAAAGTATGTGAAGTAAAAGGAAAGCCTCTTCAAGCAGTAGCTATCTTTTTAGTTAAAGGAGCCAAATGATAAGGCTCCTTTTTTTATCTCTTCTTCTTTTTTTGGTAGTTAGTTCAAAAAATATAGATCTAATTAAAAAAGGTGAAAATATTGCAAAAAAGCTTTGCGATATTAATAAGCTTCAAAAAATAGATATTAGTAATGAAGAGAAATTTAAAAAAGAGATTTTAGATAAAAAAGTATGTCTATTTTTAAAAAAAGGATATGCTAAAGCTCTTATTGCCTACTTAAAAGATAAAAATGCTCTAAATATTTCTCATATAGAGGTTCCAAAAGACTCAAAATGTCCTGTTTGTGGAATGTTTGTATATAAATATCCAAAATGGGCTGCTCATATGAGAGTAGATGGCAAAGATTACTATTTTGATGGTGTAAAAGATATGATGAAATTTTTTATTTTTGATGGTGATTTTCCTTATGATAGAAAAAAAATAGAAAAGATGGAGGTAAGTGATTTTTATACTCTTGATGCTATTGATGCTAAAAAAGCCTTTTATGTAATTGGATCAAATGTATATGGACCAATGGGAAATGAGTTAATACCTTTTAAAAATAAAAAAGAGGCTTTAAACTTTATAAAGGATCATGGTGGTAAAATAGTAAAATTTAGTGATATTGACGATAAGTTAGTTATATCTTTAGATAGGGGCAATTAGAAAAAATGATAAATAGGTTTTTCTTTATGCTTTTTTTTCTCTTCTTTTTAATAATGATTATTAATATTCACTACTATTTAAATAGAGATAAAATTAAAATATTATCTACTTTTCCCTATCAATATTTAAGTGTTGAGTGGTTTGAACCAAGAGTAAGAGTTTTTGAGAGGGCTCAAAATAGTATCTATCCAGAGCTTCTTCCGATTGATAGATTAGGATTTGTATATGAGAAATAACTTATATCTTTACTTTTTAAGTTTAAATATTTTTAAAAATTTAAGAGAAAATATTGCTATTGTGACAATTTTAACTCTTTTGATTTTTTTATTATCATCTGTTCTATTTATCTCCTCTTCTATTGAGCATATGCTCTTAAGTTCAATAAAAACTCAGCCATCTTTTGTGGTTCAAAAGATA
>JAADEA010000167.1 GCA_013153675.1 Campylobacterota bacterium | reverse complement strand
AGGGAAGAATCCACCCTCTAAATCAATGTTATATATGCCAAAAAGAGATAATAAATGAAGTAGCATTTATGCACGCTCTACTGCCAGCCCATCCAGAGTGTATAAACTCTTTTGGATTTAATAAAAAGATTATAGAGACACTATTTTCTTCTAAAAGTACGATATATTTAGATGATAATATTATAGAAGCACTATATCCAATTATTTTAAAAGGTTTTTAGTCAAGTTAGATATAATTAGCTTTTTAATAAAGCTCTTTTAAAACTTAATTAAAAGCTCAAAAATAGGTTATAAAAGAGATTTAATAAGGATAGTTTTATGTATATTTATGATTCTGTAAAAAAAGAGAAAGTTAAGTTTATTCCTATAAAAGATAAAGAAGTTAATATATATGTATGTGGTCCAACAGTATATGATGATGCTCACTTAGGACATGCAAGAAGCGCACTTACTTTTGACCTTTTAACAAGAACTCTAAGAGCACTTGGATATAAGGTTACTTTAGCAAAAAATTTTACAGATATTGATGATAAAATTATTAATAAAATGAAAGAGACAAAAAAGTCTCTAAAAGAGATAACAACCTATTATATTAATAGATACTTAGAAGATATGGAAGCTCTAAATGTAAAAAGAGCAGATATTGAGCCAAAAGCTACTCAAAGTATTGATGCAATTGAAGAGATGGTATTATCATTACTAAATAGAGGATGCGCTTATAAAACAAAAAGTGGAGATATCTATTTTGATACCTCCAAAGATAAAAGATATGGAACAATATTTAAAAAAGTCTCCTTAGATGAAAGTATTGCGAGAGTAACTCATAAAGAAGAGAAAAAAGATCCAAGAGATTTTGCCCTTTGGAAAGCATTTAAAGCTGATGATATTATATATTTTGATTCAAAACTTGGAAAAGGAAGACCAGGTTGGCATATAGAGTGCTCTGCCATGATTAAAAAACATTTTCAAGGAGATAAGGAATATAATATTGATATACACGGAGGGGGAGCTGATTTAATATTCCCACATCATGAAAATGAAGCAGCTCAAACAAGATGCTCTATAAATAAAGAGATAGCAAAATATTGGATGCACAATGGATTTGTTAAAATTGATGGTGAAAAGATGAGCAAATCCCTTGGAAATAGCTTTTTTATTAAAGATGCTCTAAAAGTATATGATGGAGAACTTATTAGATATTATTTAATAGGAGTCCATTATAGGAGCGATTTTAATTTTAATGAAATAGATCTATTGCAAGCTAAAAAGAGACTTGATAAACTATATAGATTAAAAAAGAGACTCTATTTAATAGAGCCTAAAGAGGCAGATGAAGAGTTTAAAAAAGAGCTATTAGAGGCAATGAGTGATGATTTAAATGTTTCAAAAGCTTTTGCAATTATAGATTCTATGATAAATAGAGCAAACGAGATCTTAGATCAAAATAGCAAAAGTGTCAAAAAAGGTGTAATATTAGGTAATATTAAATTTATTGAAGAGCTTCTTGGTATAGGTACAAAAGATCCTTTTAAATGGTTTCAACAAGGTGTATCAAAAAAAGAGAAAAAAGAGATTGAAGAGCTTATTGAAAAAAGAGCTCTTGCAAAAAAAGAGAAAAATTTTGCCTTAGCAGATGAGATTAGAGATAGATTAAAAGAAAAAGGTATTATTTTAATGGATACTCCAAATGGAACTAAATGGGAAAAGATTTAAAAAGGAAAAGATAGATGATCTCATATGAAAATCTAAAGAATATATTATTTAAATTTGATCCAGAAACAGCTCACAATATAGCTTCGATTGCTCTTAGAGCAATATCTTATTCTGATATTTTACATAGCTATTTGGTAGATAGATATTTTGTAGATGAAGAAATTTTACATCAATACCATTTTAAAAGACTATTTAGAAACCCAGTTGGTCTTGCAGCTGGATTTGATAAAAATGGAGATTTTATAAAAGGAATTAGTGCCCTTGGATTTGGATATACAGAGGTTGGAACAGTTACACCAAGAGCTCAAAAGGGAAATGCAAAACCAAGACTCTTTAGATTGGTTGATGAAGAGTCCTTACAAAATCAGATGGGATTTAATAATAAAGGTGCTTACCATTTAATCCAAAAATTAAAAAAGCTTAGATTTTTTGACTATCCTATTGGTATTAATATTGGAAAAAATAAAACTACTCCAAATAGCGAAGCTCTAAATGATTATGAGACTCTATTTAAAGCTTTTAAAAAGTATGGAGATTATATTGTGGTAAATATCTCATCTCCAAACACGCCAAATTTAAGAGATTTGCAAAATGAAGCATTTATAAAAGAGCTACTAAATAGAGCTAAAAAGATAACCTCAAAAGATATTTTAATAAAAATATCTCCAGATATATCTATAGATAATGCCCTAAAATTAGTAGAAAGTGCCATAGAAGCTGGAGCAAGTGGAATTATTGCTACAAATACAACAATTGATTACTCTCTTAGTCAAAATGCAAGAGAGCAAGGAGGAATTAGCGGAAAATTGCTAAAAGAAAAATCATTTAAACTTTTTAAAGAACTATCAAAAGAGTTTTTTAATAAAACTCTCCTTATTAGTGTAGGTGGAATAGACTCTCCAAAAGAGGCTTATAATAGAATCCTCTATGGAGCATCTTTGATTCAAATATATACAGCTTTTATCTATAAAGGACCACATCTTATCTATCAAATAAATAGAGAACTTATAAAAATGTTAAAATCTGATGGCTTTAAAAGTATAAATGAGGCTATAGGAGCCAAATTATAAGGAGAGTATATTGAAAAAATTTTTAAGTGTAATTTGTATTGTAGGAGTTTTAATGGGAAGTTCGCTGCCTAAGTTTTATAGTGAAAAGTTAAAAAATGGTTTAGAGGTTGTAGTTATCCCTCTAAATAATAATTCAAATGTAATTACAGCAGATATCTATTACAAAGTTGGAAGCAGAAATGAGATAATGGGAAAAAGCGGTTTAGCCCATATGTTAGAACATATGAATTTTAAATC
>JAADEA010000118.1 GCA_013153675.1 Campylobacterota bacterium | reverse complement strand
TGTGAGATTCCAAAAGGAGAGTGGAGTAGTGTAGATATGAATGTAAAAATAAATTTTAAAGATAAATGTCCCAATTTTTTTGTTACAAGAGGTATTGGAAGGAAAATGAGATAGATTAAATAGTTGTTATATTTTTGCCTTGATAAATTTTTTTGATTAGAATAATGAAAAAAAGGCAATTTATGAAAAAGTTGCAATTTTAGGATTGATTTTTTTATTTACTTTTTCTTTTTTAGAAGCAAGATATATAGGAACTTATTATGCGAGACTTGGAGTATGGGATCATTTTAATTCAAGAGGAGAGAGATTAACAGATGCTGCTGCAATTATTAGGCAGGATAGATTTAATTATCACATAAGAGGTATTGATTTAGAGGATACATGGGATCCATTTTCTTATATAAAAGAAATAGGGCTATTTTGGAGAGAATGTTAAAAAGAGGAAGAGCTACGTGGAGTGCTTTAGATAGTATTATTAATGGAACTCCATTAATAAAAGTAAAAATATATAGTGATCATATTGATGTAAGAGTGATAAAAGAGAGGGGAGTTAGCACTATTAGGTAGATTTTAAAGATCTTTTTGAATAAAGAAAAGTTATTAATATAAAAAGTATGCCTAAAGCAGATAATAACAAAGTAATAATCAATCCAATTAAAAGTGGGAGGCTTTTAATTGTTATTTTTGCTCCTCTAAGTGCGCTTTTGCCAAGAATTTTTAAAATAGCAAGAGTTGATTTTTTATATTTTTGAGATAGTTTTGAGAGAGTTTTGAAAGAGTTTTTAAATCTTGATAGTTTTGGACATACTTTAACATTTCAATCATCTCAGATGGAGAGCTATTTTTTCTAATTTTATTTAGCTCTTTAAAAATAGGAGCGCTATTATTAAAAGATATGGATCTTTTAATAATTGATATTGAGTTTTTAAAGTTTGAATAGGAGCTAAAATCTATCTTTTTTAAGCTTTTTATATTTATATCTTTTTCTAAAGAGCTAAGAAGTAATAATTTAAAACTTTTTGTTAATTTTTTAGTTCTATTTGCCACTTTTAATGTAGATATAGTTCCTTTAATTGGAGTAGATAGAAATAGAGTTTCAAATGATATAAATGTAAGAGCAATCCCACTCATACTAAGATATAAGGTAATTTTATCATAAGGCTGATTATTAATGTACTTTTTGCCCTCTTTATATAGATCTCTTATATCTCCTATAATAAGAAAATCAGAAGCTATTGTACCACTAAATGAGGCTGGAGAGTCAATTTCTCCTTTTATAAAACCTTTTAGAAACTCATTAAATTTAGATGGTCTATTTTTTAATATCTCTTTTGTTAAAGTGGAATTTATCTCAATATTTAATCTATTAGCCAACTCTTTAAATTGTATAGCTAAATAATAATCTTTTTTATTTAGAGACTCTTTTATCTCCTTTTCTAAAAGATCTTTATTTATTCTATTTTTTATTAAATAATCAATATCTACTCTTTTTTCTTTTAGATATAATTTATTAAAAATTGCAAAAGATGATAAGAGTGAAACAACTATAAGAATAGTTAATATTAATACTCTTTTTCTCATTTGCATCCAATTTTTTATTTATATTATCATACTTTTAAGGAGAATAAAGTGGCAAGTAGTTTTTTTGCCCTGTTAGATGATATTGCTTATTTAATGGATGATATAGCCACAGCTACTAAAAGTGCTACAAAGCATACAGCTGGGATTTTAGGAGATGATTTAGCAGTAAATGCAGCTAAAGCTTCAAGATTCTCTTCATCAAAGGAGCTTCCTTTATTGTGGGCTATTGTAAAGGGATCTTTTTTAAATAAAATTATATTAATCCCTATAATTATATTTTTGAGTTACTTTTTTAAGGGATTAATTATACCCATATTAATAGCAGGAGGAGCCTATTTGGCATATGAGGGAGTTGAAGGAGTTTGGGATTATATTATGGGGCATGAAGAGAGTTTAACAGAAGCAAAAGATGATGATAGTAAGGTAAAAGAGGCAATTATTACTGATTTTATTTTATCAATAGAGATAGTATTAATTGCCTTATCAAGTGTGATTAATGAAGATTTAACTACTCAAATTATTGTAGTTACAATAGTTAGTTTTTTAGCTACTATTGGAGTTTATGGAATAGTTGCATTTTTAGTAAGGTTAGATGATATGGGATTTGCCATTGCAAAGGGAGAAGAGAAAAGTAGCTTTAAATATAGATTTGGAATATTTTTAGTAAAGCTATTGCCATATATTATTAGGATATTAAAGGTAGTTGGGATAGTGGCTATGTTATTGGTAGCTGGATCTATTTTTATTGAGCATATCTCTTATTTTGAAGAGATAAGAGAGTTATTAAAAATGCCTTTGATTATATCTGAACTTTTAGCAAGTATTGTAGTGGGTGGATTTGGAATGTTATTTGTATATATAATAAAAAAATTTATAGCCCTTTTTAAATAGGAGATAGATAGATGGCTTTTTTAAATAGTGAGATTGCAGATATTTTTAATGAGATGGCAAATCTTTTAGAGATCAAAGGAGAAAACCCCTTTAAGGTTAGAGCTTATAGAAATGGGGCAAGGGTAGTGGAGAGTATGGGCAAAAGTCTTGATAGTTTAGTAAAGGAAGGGTATGATCTAACAAAGCTTCCGGGTATCGGAAAAGATCTAAGCGAAGCTATCAAAGAGATAGTATTAAGTGGCAAATTTTCAAAATTGGAAGAGCTAAAAAAGGAGATTCCAGAGAGTTTAATGGAACTTTTATCGATAGAAGGGCTTGGACCAAAAAGGATAAAAGTTCTTTATGATAAATTTGGGGTAACTTCTCTTGAAGATTTGGCAAAACTGGCAGAAAGTGGGGAACTATCTAAAATAAGAGGTTTTGGTCCAAAACTTATTTCAAAGATTTTAGAAGGTGTTAAGCTTGCTAAAAAGAGCGGGAAGAGGTTTCGTTTTGATATTGTTAAACCTTATGCTGAGGAGTTAAGAGAGTATTTAAAAAATTTTAATGG
>JAADEA010000146.1 GCA_013153675.1 Campylobacterota bacterium | reverse complement strand
TAATATAAAAAAGCGCCCAATGAAGGGTAGTTTGATGAGCGCCTTTTCAAAAGAGCTCTCAAGCTACCTTGAGTCTGGAATGCCAATTGTAACAGCTTTAAAGTTAATGTATAATCAACATAAAAATGAGAAAAAATATGCTGCATTTATTGAAGAGGTAAAAAAGTTTGTTGAGGAAGGAAAGCCTTTATATGTAGCTTTGAGTTCTCAGTCAGTATATGAGCTTCCAGACTTCTTTTTGCAAAGTATTAATGTATCGGGCCAAAGTGGTAGGATGGGAGAGGTTTTAGCAACAATGGGGGAGTTTTTCTCCTCTCAAGATGAGGTTAAAAAGCAAGCTACAAATGCATTAATCTATCCTAGCTTTATCTTTTTAGTTGCAATTGGAATGACAGCATTTTTAATTACATTTGTTGTCCCAAAGATTACTCAAATTTTTGAAGATACTGGCCAAAAGCTTCCAGCAATTACAAAGTTTGTTTTGGGTATGAGCGATTTTTTTACCAACTATTGGATTCACACATTAGTTGTCCTAATTATAATAGTAGCCCTTTTTCAATTTAGCTATGCAAAAATTCAAAGCTTTAGAAAACTAATTGACAGAGTTCTTCTAAAGATGCCAGCAATTGGAAATATTATCCAAAACTATGAGCTTAGCCGCTTTAGCTATATTCTCTCTTTAATGCTTGATAGTGGAGTCTCATATGCCCAAGCAGTCCAACTTGCAACAACTACCTTTAATAACTCAGCTCTAAAAGAGACCTTCACACAAGCAGCAAATAAGGTTGTAGAGGGAAATAAGCTATCAGTTGCTCTCTTTAGAGCCAAAGGGGTAAAGCCCAAAAAGAACTTTTTACAATCAATTGCTCTTGGAGAAGAGAGTAGTAGTGTAAGCTCAGTATTAAAGAGTATGGCAAATCTATATACTCAAGAGAATCAAGATAAGATAAAGGTGCTATTAAGTTTGCTTGAGCCATTTATGATGCTCTTTATTGGTGCAATTGTAGGAACAATTGTTCTTGCAATGCTTCTTCCAATATTTAGTATGAGTTTAGGAGCAAAACATTAATGAAAAAAAATCGATTTAGAAAAGTAAAACAGCAAAAGATAACAGCTAATAGAGTAGAAGAGAAAAATAATGAACCAAAATATATAACCAAAAGAGACTTCTTTAAAATCTTTTTAACTGATACCTTTATGCTACTAATGCCAATTATGTATATTGTATTTTATATTGTATTTGGAAGTAGAGAGGCCTTTAAAGAGAATATGCTGCTTGGATGGATATATATTTTAATCCCTTTAGCAATTGTAGAGATTTTATTTCTCTCCATTAAAGGACAAACACCAGGAATGAAGGCATATAATGCAAAGTTAATATCTTTAGAGGATAATAAAAAACCATCCACTCTAACTATTATTATAAGACAACTCCTCTCTAAAATTACCTTTTTAATATTTGGATGGATTACTATCTTTTTTAATAAAAAGAGCCGAAATCTTCACGACTTTATTACCAAAACTGCATTTGTATATGATGAAGAGCAAAAGTAGTATCGCTCCACTACTAGCAGCCTTTTATTTTTTCTATTTTGCAATGGTGGGGGTTTATGTTATATTTATGCCAAAGGTCTTAAAAGATATTGGATATAGCCCTGTTGAGATTGGAATAATCTATACCTCAGCACCACTAATGAGATTTTTGCTACCTTTTGTCTTTAAAAGATTTATCTCTTTAAATAATAGAGTCTTTTTAGTAGCGCTTCTATTAATTACTATCTCTACTCTTCTATTTTTTATCTCAATAGATAACTTTTGGCTCCTTTTAACTATTAATCTTATCTTTGGGGGAGCAATGGGGGTTGTACTCCCTTTTATTGAGATAATTGCACTTGAATTTATTGGAAAAGAGAGATATGGTAAAGTTAGATTATGGGGCTCTATTGGATTTAGTGTAGTTGCTTTTATCTTAGGAAAGATATTAGATGGTTTTGAGATTGCACTCTTTTTCCTAATTGCAACTGCTCTTCTTACCTCACTATTTGGCTATCTACTTAGCTCCTTTAATACCCAAATTACTGAACCAAAAGCTCAAACCAATAAAGAGTTCTCTTTGAGTAAATATTGGGCATTATGGGCTAGCATCTTTCTATTTCAATTTAGTTTTGGAGGATTTTATAACTTCTTTACTATCTATGAGACAAGCAATGGAATGCCTCTAGATATTGTAAGCTACTTATGGATTTTTGGAGTAGTTTGTGAAATAGTAATGCTTCAGTTTCAAGGCCCCCTATTGGCCAAATATCCCCTATTAACTTTAATTAATATCTCTATTATTAGTGCCATATTTAGATGGGCGCTATTGGCTATTTATCCTACCAACTTAGCTATTCTTCTTCTAACTCAAGCAACCCATGCTTTAAGTTTTGCTCTCTATTACACCTCTACTATTGCCTATATATATCAGCTCTACCCTCAAAAGAAGCTAGCCCAACAATTTTTGCTAGGAGTTGGGTTTGGACTTGGAGGAGCTCTTGGAGCAGCAGTAGCTGGAGTTATATATAAATACTCCCCAAGTGGTCTTTTTCTATTTGAGAGCTTTATAGCACTCTTAGCCTCTATTATGCTTATTATTCATAAAAAAAGGAAAGAGAGTGAAGCTTAATGGAGTGATATTAGCTGGTGGTAAAAGTAGCAGAATGAAAAGAGATAAAGCCCTATTGCCATTTAGAGGATACAAAAGCTTAGCCTCCTATCAATATAAGAGATTAAAACCTCTTTTTAATAATCTATATATTAGTGCTAAGGATAATAAGTTTGATTTTAATGCCCCTATTTTATATGATAAAACAAATATCTACTCCCCTTTAGCAGCAATCTATTCAATATTAACTCAACTAAAAGAGGATATATTTATTATTGCAGTAGATATGCCCCTTATCTCTATTGCCTCTATTAAAGAGCTAATTGATATATATTCAAAGAGCTCTTATGAGATATATAGCTTTGAGGTAGATAAAAAG
>JAADEA010000076.1 GCA_013153675.1 Campylobacterota bacterium | reverse complement strand
AGCTGCAGAGATTATTAAAGAGATTAAACGGATATTTCCTCCTCATTCAAATAATGGTAGTGGAGGATAAAGCTGCAGAGATTATTAAAGAGATTAAACCTCTAGAGCATTTTAAAGAGTATTTACAAAATGGTTATTATCCATTCTATTTTACTAATAAAGAGAAATATCACTATATATTAGAGCAGACTATTAATGTAGTTATAGAGGTAGATTTGCCTTCAATTTTTTCTATAAAGTATGAAAATGTAATAAATCTAAAAAAACTTGTAAAGTTAATTTGTAACTCTGAGCCATATACTATTAATATAAGTGAGCTTAGTAATAAAATAGGAATTAATCGAGATAGACTCTATCTTTATATAGATTATCTCTCAAGAGGCTCTATTTTTTTAGCCTTAAAGCCAAAAAGTAAAGGGGATGCAATTTTTACAAAACCAGCAAAACTCTATTTGCATAATCCAAACCTTTATTATGCTTATTGTAAAAATGCAAAAAAAGGCACAATCAAAGAGAGTTTTTTTGCAAATATGCTTAGTTTAAATTATGAAATAAGTCACTCTAAGATTGGGGGTTTTTTAGTAGAAGATAAGTATATTTTTGAAATCGGTGGGGCAAAAAAGAGTTTTAAACAAATAAAAGATATAAAAAATTCTTTTGTAGTAGCTGATGATATAGAAGTTGGTTTTGGCAATAAGATACCTTTATGGTTATTTGGATTTTTGTATTAAAGGGTTAGTAAATAGGCAATATTTGGATTTTGTTTTACTCTTAGCTATTGTATATAGATTAACTGTGTCTCCTTAAGAGGTTTTCAAAGTTTGGCGTCTCCTTGAATTAAAGTCGCTATTATTTAGATTGTAACCTAATAAAATTATATAAAATTTTGGACTACAACCCAAAAATATGCTATAATCCAATTAAAAAGGACTCTTTATGCTCTCTTCTCTTATAGCAGATAGTGCTTTATATCTTAACAATCTTAGCAAAGTTAAAAAAAGATATTTTTATGACAAAATAGATCATAGCGATAAGCTTATAGGAATAATTGGTGCAAGAGGAGTTGGTAAAACTACTTATATTTTAAACTACTTAAAAAACTTAGAGCTACCACTTGCTAAAAAGCTATATTTTAGTGCAGATAATATTAATCTTTATAACTCATCTATTCTTGAAATTGCTAAAGAGTTTTCGGCTAAAGGGGGAGAGGTTTTAGCTATTGATGAGATACACAAATATAAAAATTTTGAGATTGAGCTAAAGCAGATATATGATATGTTGCCACTAAAGGTAATATTTTCTGGCTCTTCTGCTTTGCAGCTTGAACACTCAAAAGCAGACCTTAGCAGAAGAGCAGTTATATATAGTGTAGAGGGACTAAGTTTTAGAGAGTTTTTAGAGTTTAAAAAAGATATTACTCTTAGAAGTTACTCTCTTGAGGATATTTTAAATAACCATTTAGAGATAGCTTTTGAAATTATTAGCCAAGTTAAACCATTAGAGTT
The DNA here is from genome assembly GCA_013153675.1 of Campylobacterota bacterium. The sequence goes on along the minus strand of JAADEA010000076.1, from coordinate 1,519 downwards.
TTGGAGTGAATATTTGAAATATGGGTATTATCCTTTCTATTTTGAAAATCCAAATAGATATACAATAAAACTAAATGAAACGATAAATACTACGATAGAAGTGGATATACCTTCTATTTTTAAAATTAAATATGAGTATATTATTAATTTAAAAAAGTTAGTAAAACTTATTTGCCAATCAGAGCCATTTACACTCAATATTAAAGAGTTAAGCTCTAAAATAGGGATAGATAGAGATACTTTATATCTCTATTTTGAGTATTTAAGAAGAGGAAAAATTTTTAATATTATTCGCTCTAAATCAAAAGGAGATAATATATTTTTAAAACCTGATAAAATATATTTAAATAATCCAAATCTTAATTTCAGCTATTGTGATAATGCTTCTATTGGAATGATAAGAGAGACTATTTTTTGCACTCTTTTAAATCCATTTTATGATTTATCAATCCCTAAAAAAGGGGATTTTTTAGTAGAAGATAGATATCTATTTGAAATCGGTGGAGCAAAAAAGAGTTTTAAGCAGATTAAAGATATCAAAAACTCTTTTGTAGTAGCAGATGATATAGAGATAGGTTTTGGCAATAAGATACCGCTATGGCTTTTTGGATTTTTGTATTAAAAGAGCTAGAATAAGAAGAAAATATTTTGGAATTTTGTGTCTGTTTCAACTAGCAAACAACCTTATAATAAAACAAGCTCCATTTTTGCTATTTTTTACCTCTAATATACCGCCATTGTGCTCTTCTACTATTATTTTAGCTATATAGAGCCCTAAGCCGGTTCCGTTTTTTTCATCTTTGGTGCTAAAGTAGGGGTCAAAGATTTTTGGCATAATATCTTGCTCTATTCCACCACCATTATCACATATTTTTATTATATAGGTACCATTTTCTTTTGAGGTAGATATATCTATTTTACCTTTTTTTATCCCTTTTTCTTTAAAGTTATCTTCTGCATTTTTAAGGATATTCAAAATTACTTGCATAAGCTCATTTTTATACATTTTGATTTTGGTATCTACTTTATAAGAGGTGTTAATCTCTATTCCCTTATTAACCATAGAGGGTTTTACAATTGAGAGAGCCTTTTTGATAGGTCGAGTGAGTGAAATTTTATTCTTTTGTCTATCTGGTTTGAAGAAATTTCTAAAATCATCTATGGTTTCTGATAGGTTCTCTGTGTAATTGCTTATAGAGTTGTGTTTCTCTTCTAAAAAGCTTAAAAACTGCTCTCTTTCATCCTTTTTATCAAGGTCAAATCTATTTCTAGCCATTTTAATCTGTATAATAGCAATTGAGCTACTAATTGCATTAAGAGGTTGCCTCCATTGGTGCGCTATCATAGATATCATCTCACCCATTTGCGCTAGCCTTGTTTGTTGTTGCAAGAGTTTCTCTTTTTTAAGATTCTCTTTAATCTCTCTTTCAACTTGCTCTTTGAGAGATTGGTTCATATCTTCTATCTCTTTAGAGGTTTGAGAAATAAGCGTAAATAGGGCTCTGCGAGTTAAATTACT
>JAADEA010000087.1 GCA_013153675.1 Campylobacterota bacterium | reverse complement strand
AAAAAGAATTTATTAAATATCAAAATAGACATAATGCTATTTTGCAAGAGATAAAAAAGCTATCGGGGATAAAAGAGGAGATAGAAAATAAAATCAAAACCAACAATTTAGAGTTAAAAAATATTCCACCAATATCTAATATAAATGAAAAAGAGTATAAAAAATTACAAAAGGAGTTAAAAGATGCTCATACAAAGTTAGGAGCCATCTCTCAACAACTAATAGAGTTAAATGAAAAATTATTAAACAAGAAAAAATTAGAAGAGAAGATAGCTTTAAAAAAAGATAAATTTAAAATTATTGAAGCTTTAAATATAGCAATTGGTTCTGCTGATGGAAAAAAATTTAAAAAAATTGCTCTAAATTATTTAATGGAAAATCTACTAAATATAGCCAATATTCACCTTCAAAAAATTACTCAAAATAGATATCTATTTAAAAAGAGCCAAGATCTAAATAGATTAACTCTCTATATTATAGATAGATTTTATGAAAATCAAGAAAGGGAGGTGACTACTCTAAGTGGTGGGGAGAAGTTTTTAGCATCTTTAGCACTTGCCTTTGGGCTCAGTGATATGACAAGCAATAAAAGCAAAATTGATACCCTCTTTTTAGATGAAGGTTTTGGCACATTAGATAATAATAGTCTAAATTTAGCCCTAAATATATTAAAAGAGGCAAGTAATAATAAAAGTGTAGGAATAATCTCTCATATTGATGCACTAAAAGAAGAGATCCCCTATCAAATTAGAGTTATTAAAAAACCAAATGGAAGAAGTTATATAAAACTATTTAGCTAAAGGTCTATTTATGCAGCTTGATCTATTCTTTCTTATAATACTCTTTTTTAGTGGAATTATGGCTGGTTTTGTAGATTCAATTGCAGGAGGAGGCGGAATAATTACCCTACCTGCCCTCTTAGCAGTTGGAATAGATCCTCATCATGCATTAGCTACCAATAAACTCCAAAGCTCTTTTGGCTCTTTTACCTCTGCATTTAATTATGCAAGAGTTGGATTAATGAATCCAAAAGAGCTATTAATAGGAGTAATATCTACCCTAATTGGAGCAGCAACTGGAGCTATTATAGTGCAACAATTTAATGCCCACTCTTTAGTATCTTTAATAATTGTTATGTTAATAGCAATATTTATCTATACTTTACTGACTCCAAATCTTGGAATGGTTAAAAAAGAGCATAAGATACCACACACTCTATTTTATACAATATTTGGATTAATTATTGGTTTTTATGATGGATTTTTTGGACCAGGAACAGGAAACTTTTGGACAATGGCTTTAGTTTTACTACTTGGGCTTGATCTAAAAGCAGCCACTGCCCAAACTAAGTTATTTAATTTTACAAGCAATATTGTATCTTTAGTAATATTTATCTACTCTGGACTTGTTATTTGGACTGCAGGGTTAATAATGGGTGTAGGACAAATAATAGGAGCATTTTTAGGCTCTACTTTAGTTCATAAAAAAGAGGTAAAATTTATTAGAATATTTTTTCTAATAGTTGTGGCTCTTACTATTATTAAATTAATCTATCAATACTACTTTTAACTCAATACCCAAGCCAAAAAATATTAAATCGCAATAAAACAACTCTTTTTGGAAGGGAGACTTTAATCCCACCTAATTTAAAACAAATTTTTTTAAAAAATCTACCTTCTTACTTGGACTAAAGTCCAAGTTCCAAATTTAAATTACCTTGCACATTTGCAAAGCCAATTCGCCCCGCAAACGCAATAGCCTCAAGGACCAAATAACTGCCCCAGTTAGTTGGGGCTTTTCTGGTTTTTTCTTACACCTGAATTTTATGGTGTTGCTATCATAGAGTCTCAAAATGACTACCCCAGTTAATTGGAGTTTTTTGGGAAGTGGGACTTTAGTCCCACATAATTTAGCAATTTATCTATCAAACTAACTACCAAAAATAATCAGTTAAAATTTCTCTAAAATAACTATTTTTGCTCTTGATTTTTTTGCTCTTTTTCTATCTCCTCTCTTACCTTATCCATATCAAGCTCTTTTACTTGCTTAATAATATCTTCTAAAGCATCTTTTGGAAGAAGTCCTGGTTGAGAGAAGACAACAATTCCTTCTTTAATTACCATTACTGTTGGAATTGATCTAATTTGAAAATATGCAGCTAACTCTTGTTCCTCTTCAGTATTTATCTTTCCAAATAAAATATCTGGATGCTCTTTTGCTACCTCTTCAAAAATTGGAGCAAATTGACGACAAGGAGCACACCATGGAGCCCAAAAATCCAATACTACAATTTGATGAGATTGAACTTTCTCATTAAAATTCTCTTTTGTTAATGTTTCTAAAGCCATAAATAACCTTTTTAAAAATTTTAATAGCCTTAAGCTATTTTCATAAAATCTAATTATGACATAATTGGATAAAAGTAAAGTAAAAAGAAGCTTTTAATTTATCAAAGAGGGAGAATATATAAAAAAGATACAGAGGAGATTACTCTACCTCTGCATCAATTACATCATCATCTGAAGGTTTTTGAGAAGATGATTGTTGAGCTCCACTACCTCCAGCTGCTGCTCCAGCTTGAGCCAGCTTTTGAGCAAGAGTTGTTAGCTCATTCATCTTAGCTTCAATTTGCTCTTTTGTAGAGTTGTCATTTTTAACAAGCTCTTCAAGCTCAGCTACTTTCTTCTCTATATCAGCTTTTAGAGCTGGATCAACTTTATCACCAAGCTCACTTAGACTCTTTTTAGTTTGATATGCAAGAGCATCTGCTTGGTTTTTAGTCTCAACAAGCGCTTTTCTTGCCTCATCTTCAGCTTTATGAGCTTCAGCCTCTTTAATCATTCTTTGAATCTCTTCTTCACTAAGTCCTGAGCTTCCAGTAATTTTGATCTCTTGAGACTTACCAGTTGCCTTATCAACAGCACTTACTGTTAAGATTCCGTTTGCATCAATATCAAATGTTACTTCAATTTGAGGCACTCCTCTTGGTGCTGGTGGAATTCCAGTTAGCTCAAACATACCAAGCG
>JAADEA010000120.1 GCA_013153675.1 Campylobacterota bacterium | reverse complement strand
GCAAAAGAGCTTAAAAAAGATATTTTTCAATGGATTGATGAAGATATTAATACAAAAGAGATTGAAGATCCAATTCAAAAAGAGCTTTTAAGTTCAGAGTATGTTATTAAATCCTCTCTTGATGAGTTTAATCAAACATTAAGAAGAAAATTAGAGACTCTAAAAGAGCCGCAAAAAGAGCAAAGAGACTCTAATGGTAGTTATCAGCAAGTCTTTATTAATGCGGTGGATAAAGATTTAGCAATAGCAAATGAGATTTCAAAAATTTTAAGTGATAGTGTGGAGATAGAGTTTATTGATGAAGAGAGCCCAAATATTAGGGAAGAGGTTGAAGAGAAGGTTTTAAATTGCCACCACTATATTTTGGTTTTTGGAGAGGTTCCAAAAGAGTGGGTTAAGATTCAGCTTAGAAATTTTAAAAAACTAAAAAATAAAAGAGATAAATCAATAAACTCTTTAATTTTATATAAAGCTCCTCCAAAAATGCCTCAAAAAGATATTATACCAATTAGATTTCCTTGTTTAAAAGAGATTGATGCTCAAGAGGCTCATCAATATGAAAAAATAAAAGAAATTATTTTAGGCTGTGAGAATGGAAAATGATTTTTCTATAAAAAAGCCATATATTGGGCTTAGAGCTTTTGAAGTAGAAGAGGCTGAGATATTTTTTGGTAGAGAAAAATTAGTTGATGAGCTTATAGAAAAGCTAAAAATAAATAGATTTTTAGCGGTAGTTGGAATCTCTGGTTATGGAAAATCATCTTTAGTAAATGCTGGTTTAATTGATGCTTTATATAGTGGATATATGCAATTAAAATATGAGTGGATTGTTGTTAAATTTAGGCCATCTAATAATCCGATTGAGAGTTTGGCAAAAGCTCTTTTAGAGCACTTTCCAAAAGAGAAGAGATTTGAAGATGATATAGAGTATCTTTCTATAATGCTCTCAAAAAGCCCAAAAGCTTTGGTTGATTTTTTTGAGGAGAATAAAGATATTTTTAATAAAAATATCTTGATAGTTGTAGATCAATTTGAAGAGATTTTTAGATATAAAAGTGAAAATAAAGAGTCTAAAGAGAGCAAGAGTAATTCATTTTTATTTGTTGATATGTTAATTTATCTAATAAATCACTCAAATTTGCCAATTTATAGTGTAATTACAATGAGAACTGATTTTCTTCAAGAGTGCACCGATTTTGAAGGATTGGCAAAACTAATTAGCAAAAGTCAGTTTCTTATTCCAAAGCTTTTAAGAGAAGAGGCAAAAGAGGCAATTGAGGAGCCTGCAAAACTTTTTGGATGGAGTATTGAGCCAAAACTAACTACTCATATTCTAAATGAGCTTGGTTCAAATACTGACCAACTTCCTTTAATGCAACACTCTTTAATGAGGCTTTGGGATAACTCTAAAGATAATAAAGAAAAAGTCTTAAAACTTAGAGACTATCAAAAAATAGGTGGCTTTAAAGATGCTCTCTCAAATCATGTAGATGAGATTTTTAATAGTTTTAAAGATATAAAAGATAAAAAGCTAATAGAAAAAATCTTTAAAGCCTTAACTCAAATTGATTTTAATAATAGAGCTATTAGAAGAGCTTTGAGTCTAAAAGAGCTTAGCAATATAACAGGGGCTAAAAAAGAGGATATTTTAAGAGTTTTAAAGCCTTTTAGAAAAGAGGGAGTCAATTTTATTACTCCATTTGAAGGAGTTGAAGTTAGAGATGATACTATAATTGATATTTCTCACGAGAGCCTTATTCGCCAATGGAAACTTCTAAAAAAATGGGTTAAAGAGGAGAATAAGTCAAGAGAGCTCTATCTTGATTTAAAAAGAGCAGCTAAAAAATATGAAAATAAAGAGGGAGAGCTTTGGAGGGGAGCAGATTTAAAAAATGCATTGATATGGAAAGAAGAGCAAAAACCAACTCACTACTGGGCAGGAGATAGCAAAGAGGAGTTTGATAAAAATATTAAATATTTAGAAGAGAGCCAAAAAGCTTATGATATTAAAAAAAGAGTTTTTAAAGCCTCTTTAGTTATTGGAGCTTTTTTAGTGGTTTTATTTTTGGCTTTTAAGTTTTGGAAATTAAAGGAGGAGGCATTAAAAACAAGATATGAAGCAGAGAAATTAGTAGATTATATTTTATTTGATTTAAGAGGCAAATTAGAAGAGAGTGGAAATTTAGGAGCTTTAAAAGAGAGTTATGATGCAGTATTAAACTATTATGAGAATTTAAAGAATAAGGAGAATAATCCAAGAATTAATAAAAAACTTATTGCTCTTTATAGTAGTTTGGGGGATTATTATAGTATTCAAAAAAATTATAAAAAAGCACAAAACTTTTATAAAAAAGCTATTAAAAATCTTCAAAATTTAATAAAAATAAATCCTACAAATAAAAATTTAAAAAAAGAGTTACTCTCTTTATATAATAAAATGGGAGATATTACTTCTTTAGTGGAAATTGAAAAGGGAGTAGATTTTTATTTAAAAGCTTGCAAAGAAGGAAGTATGTGGGGATGTTATAAAGCAGGTTTAAAATACTTTAAAGGAGATGGATCTTCTCAAGATTTAATACGAGCAAAAGAACTTTTCACAAAAGCTTGTGATGGAGGATTTATAAAAGGGTGTTATAGTTTAGGAGAATTATACCTTGAAGGAATAGGAATAGAAAAAAGTTATTCTAAAGCTTTATCTCTTTTTGAGTATTCTTGCAAGAAAGGAGACTCAAAAAGCTGTAATATGATAGGAAAAATGTATACAACAGGAAAAGGAGTCCCATTAGATTTAACAAAAGCAAAAGAGTATTATGAAAAATCAATAGAATTAAACAAAAAATTATTGACTCAACAAGAAAATAAAGATTTAATTCAAAAAGAGAACTTAGCTCAAAATTTAAAAAATATGGGAGATTTTTATTCTAATACAAATGAATTTAAAAAAGCTTTAGAGTATTATAAAAGGGCATTAGAAATATATAGAGAATTAGCAAAGAAGAATCCCTCAATATATCTACCAGAGGTTGCTTTGACTTTAAATAATTTAGCTATTTTAT
>JAADEA010000067.1 GCA_013153675.1 Campylobacterota bacterium | reverse complement strand
ATTATTTATAAAAGATGGATCTTTTTTTGCCTCTATGAAAAGATATTTTGCTCCTAAATAGTAATCATCAAGCCTTTTTTGATAATAGATATAATTGCTATTTTCATATAGTGTTCTATTAAAGTCTATATATTCATTTTTTAGCGTAGAAAATATTCTATTTTTTTCTATATCATAAATAGCACTTCTAAAGTTTTTATTTCTTGGATATTTGTTTTTTGATGAGAAGTGATAGTGAAGCCATTTGATTTCTTTTGTAATTTTTGAAGCATAATTAGATAAGATATTTTTATATTTATACCTAAATATCTCCTCTTGGCTTTTATAATATATGTAATCTACCATTAAGATAATAAGAGTAATTAATATGATATAGAGAGTAATAAATCTTTTAAAGCTTCTCTTTTCACTTTTGAGCAATATATTTATATCCTCTCTTTTTAAAGCTAATAATTTTATCTTTTCCTATTAATTTTCGTAAATTTTTTATATATGTTCTAAGGGAGCTGTCACTTGGAGTTTCATCATAATCCCAAACTTCATTAAATATCTTTTCATGAGATAAGATCTCATTTGGATGGGTTAAAAATAGTTTTAATAATTTACTCTCTTTTGCTCCAAGAGTATATTTTTTACCATCAATTTCAATCTCTCCACTTTTTGGATTAAAAGTGATATTTTGATCAATTTTTATAATATCACTTTTTAGATATCTTTTTACTCTTGCAAGTAATTCTCTTAGAGCAAATGGCTTTTTTAAATAATCATCACATCCAAGTTCAAAACCTTTTTCCACATCATCTACTTTATCTCGCGCACTAATAAATATAACGGGAGTATCTATAAGATTTTCTCTTAAATAATTTAGAATTTTAAATCCATCAATTTGAGGTACATTTATATCTAATAAAATTAGATCAAATCTTTTTTCATATAAAATCTCTTCAGCCTCTTTTCCCTCAAATGCAGATGTTACTTTAAAGCCATTATCTTCTAAAAACTCTACAATAGTCTCATTTAATATTGCATCATCTTCTAATAAAAAGATCTCTTTTTCCATAGGAAGTATTATAGCAAAGTTTTAAAGAGGGGCTCAAATATATCTTTGAACCCACTCTTTAATATGAGATGCTGGAAGTGCTCCACTAACTCTATCTACCTCTTGAGCATTTTTAAAGATAATCATTGTAGGAATAGATCTAATTCCATATTGAGCTGCAATTTGTGGATTTTCTTCTGTATTAACTTTTAAAAATTGAGCTTTTAGAGGAAAAGCATTTGCAGCCTCTTTAAAAGCTGGTGCCATCATTTGACATGGACCACACCATGGTGCCCAAAAATCTACTACCAAAGGTATAGAGCTATTTTGTAAAAAGTGGTTAAATGTTTGAGTGTTGGCTTCTACTACTTTTGGATTTAATAGCGAATTTTTACAATATCCACAATTTACTTTTTTATAACTATCCTTTTGTGGTACTCTATTTACTTTTAAACAATATGGACATACTATATTTAACATATATCCTCCTTTTTTAGAGGCTATTATAAACTTTTTTTAAAGATAAAATTTCTACTTAAGTTGCATTTTATTATTTTTTATAGATATCTCTTTTAATTTAGAGAAAAATTCTCTTGAGCTTTTTATATATTTTTCTATAAAGGCATTTTCAAAGCTATCTTTTAGAGCTTGATATGAAGATTTTGATATAAAATCTATATATCCTTTTAGATCTTTATCGCTTAGTTTATTATAGATATATAGGTAAAATGCAGTATAAAAATCTTCTAATCTTTTCTCTTCCCCTTTAAATCTTCTTTCTATAATTTTATCAATCTCTTCTTTTGGTAGATATGGGCTATATAGAGAGATAGCTACTCTCATTAATGCCTTTCTTAATCTTTTAGCAAAATCTAATGTTTTATTTTTTTGAATAAGCTCTTTTATAAGCTCTTTTCTTGAAGGGGATGTATTGTTTAAATCTTTGATTTTGTCGAAAATTAATTGATAATCTTCATCATTTAAATCTATATTTTCTACTTCAGTAACTTTTGTTCCAAGTTCTCCTTTATACCACAAAAGTAGCTCTTTTAACTCTGATGGAGATAGAGCTTTTAGTATCTCTTTTTTAATGCTATTTTTAAAGCTATTTTCATCATAAGCATTTAATAGAGCCTCTTCTACCTTTTGAGCTGCCTCAGGAGGGAGGGTATTTAATGAAGATAATACTTGATTTTGTATCTTTTGAACAAAGTTTTCTATTTGAAAATTTATTCCAGATATCTCCATTAATTTATCTACCATCTCCTCTTTGCTTAATTGTTTGTTTTCTAACATTTGCAAAGATTTAGATAATGTTAAATTGCCATTTTCGTTTGCCATTGCCATAACTACAATAGATACTATTGCTATTAAAAATCTCATCTATCCTCCTTTTTTTATTTATTTTACTATTTTACTCTCTTAAATCCAATATCTAATAAAAATTTTTTTTTAATTTGATAAAATGGGCTTTTTGAAAGAAGAGAGTAATGAGTGAGAGTTATAGAGTTCAATATTGGCAATTTATTAATTTAATAGCTCTTTTAATATTGGCAAAAGTTACAGATAGGCTCTATTTAGGAATTTTTGATATTTTTATATTGGTTATTTTTGCTACTTTTTTAGAGATATTATTTTTATATTTTTTTAAAAAAAGAGTTTTTTTCCCTATTTCTGCTTTAATTAGTGCAATAGGTGTAGTGTTAATGCTTGGAGCATACTCTTTTTATATCTACTTTTGGGCAATTTTTTTTGCTATTTCCCAAAAATATCTTTTAAAAATTAATAACAATCATATATTTAACCCATCTAACTTTGGAGTGATAGTATCAATTGCTCTTTTTTATCCCAAAGCATCTATCTTGGTAGGTCAAATTTATGGTTATAGAGTGGTTATATTTTTTATAACTATAATAGCTTTGACTATATTAATAAAAGTAAATAGGTGGCTTGTCTCTTTTTCATTTTTTATCTTTTATATAATTTTTCAATATTTAATTATCTCTTTTAGTGACCCAATTTGGAGTATAGATGATATTATAAATCATTTTATGGAAAT
>JAADEA010000066.1 GCA_013153675.1 Campylobacterota bacterium | reverse complement strand
CAAATCAAAATCGATTGTTCTTAAAATATCAAAAATCATTTTACCTCCAATGGTATTTTATACGTTATACTATATTTTATTTCCCCACACAAAATCCTCCCCCAAAACTTCCCTTCTCTCCAAGTCCAGCTCCAAGAGCTACAAAAGCCAATTTTTGACTTAATTCATCACTTTTTGGAGTAATTTCAAATTTATTTCCAAAAAGTTTTATTCTTTTATTATTTTTTATAAACTCAATTGTAAAAGGAACTCTATTTTTAATCTCAATTAACTCTATAAAATTCTCTTTTGCTTTTATATCCTTATTAAAAAAAGTATTATATTTCTTCTCTAAATTATTATGAAGTTGTCTAATAAGATTTAAAATATCACCATCTTTTTGAATAGTCCAATATACTTTCTCTTTTGTAGTAACAATTACAGGTGTTAAAGAGTAAAGTTTCTTTATAAAAAACTCTTCAACTTCTTTATAATCAACATCAACTACAACCATATTTGGATTATTAACATTTTGCTTTAATTTTTCTGCCAAAAGATAAATAAAGTCTCTATCTAAAGATCTAATTTTAAATTCATAAACCTTCTTTTTTTTATAAATCTTATCTTTTTCAATAGGTGTAAAACCGCTAAAAGTATAATATTTTAATCCCCTACTCTTATGAAATCTCTCTAAAATTCCACCTTTAATTGAGATAGAAAAATTGATATATTTTGAGATAACATCAAAAATATCTTGATAGTTTAAGTCTCTTTTTAAATATGCCTTGCATTTCAGTTCAAAATATCTCATAATCTGCCTTTATGTCTATTTTATGAGACTATTATATACAAATATTTTAGCTTTGCTCAAATAATTATCTAAATTTACTATTTCTACAAAACCTACATAGACAAAAAATAAGAAAAAACCAAAGCTTTAATCTAAAAATAAGCAGTTATTAAAAGAGGTATTAATCTAAAAAAGGAGAATAAAAAGAGAAACTATAAATCTTTAGCTACTTAAAACCTATCCATAAATACTCTTTGCTCCAATAATAGATACTAAAACAATAGTAATAAATATACTAAAAGCCCTACTATAATATTTATTACCTATCATTACTGCTACCATTACACCACTTGATACTAAAATCACTAAAAAAATATATAAAACAGCAATAGTAATTACTACATTTTCTGGAATCTTTAAAGTAGTATCATTTAATACAAAATTTTGAACCCATAAAGCCACTACCCATAAGTAGATAATTATACAAAAAGTAAAATTCCAAAATAGAAATTGAATTTTAGGGCTTCTTTTCACTCCATCTCCTAATAAGATCGAAGAAAAGAGCCTATAAATTTAGCTCTTTTCTTACTGCCTTTGCTGCATCTACCATATTTTTAAGGCTTGGTTTAACCTCAGCCCAATTTCTTGTTTTTAATCCACAATCTGGATTTACCCAAAGCTGTCTTGGAGGAAGAACCTCTAATCTCTTTTTAATCTCTTCAATTAACTCCTCTTTGCTTGGAATTCTTGGAGAGTGAATATCATAAATTCCTGGACCTATCTCCATCTCATAACCTCTTGCCTTAAATACTTGGAGCAATACATTTCCACTTCTTGCAGTCTCAATCGAGATAACATCAGCATCCATTGCCTCAATTGTGTCTATAATATCATTAAACTCACTATAACACATATGAGTGTGAATTTGAGTCTCATCTTTTGCCACATTTGTAGTTATCCAAAAGCTCTCAAGAGCATACTTTTCATAATCTCCTCTCTTTTCACTTCTTAAAGGATAACCCTCTTTAAATGCAGCTTCATCTACTTGAATAACGCCAATTCCATTTTTTTGCAAATCATCAACCTCATCTCTAATAGCAAGAGCAATTTGATAGCAAGTTGTGCTTCTTGGCTGATCATCTCTTACAAATGACCAATTTAAAATAGTAACAGGACCAGTTAACATCCCTTTCATTGGGCGTGATGTTAAACTTTGAGCAAAAGTTATCCAATCAACTGTCATTGGTTTTGGTCTACTTACATCTCCATAAATTAATGGTGGCTTAACACATCTACTTCCATAACTTTGAACCCATCCATTTTGACTAAATGCAACACCATCAAGCTGCTCTCCAAAATACTCCACCATATCATTTCTCTCAAACTCCCCATGCACTAAAACATCAATATCAATCTCTTCTTGAAACTTAACACACTCTCTAATTTGATCTTTTATATAATTTTCATACTCCTCTTTTGAGATAACCCCATTTTTATAGTCTCTTCTTACTTTTCTTAGCTCACTTGTTTGAGGAAAACTTCCAATTGTAGTAGTTGCAAGCGGAGGATATTTTAATTTTTCATGCTGAAGTTTAATCCTATCCTTAAATGGTGTTGTTCTTTTATGCTTAAGTTCATCAATAGTTGCCATTCTCTTTTGCACTTCTTGATTTGTAACTTTTTTACTCTCTTTTTTTCTTTTTTGCGCTTCTCTTGCACTATCTAAAAACTTTTGCTCACTCTCACTTAACTCTTTTTTTCTAAATAGCTTATTAATTACTCTAATTTCTTCTAATCTCTCATATGCAAAAGAGAGCAAAGATTTAACCTCTTCATTCATTTTTTCTTCATATTTTAAACTAAAAGGAATATGCAATAAAGAGCAACTTGGAGCTATAATAATATTTTCTTTTGGAAGCTCTTTTGAAATTTCTTCTAAGAGGGCAACTTTCTCATCAATATCACTTCTCCATACATTTCTTCCATCTACAATTCCAGCAACTAATATTTTATTATTCTCTTTTAGCTCTTTTAAAACCTCTAAATTTTTACCGCCATCATATATAAAATCAAGCCCAATACCTTTAATATTTGTTTTAGCTAATATCTTTGCCGCTTCAGTTGCATAATCAAAATAGGTAATTACAAAAATATCTAAATTATCACTAATATTTCCAAGTTTATCGTATGCCTCTTTTATTAAAAATTGTAGCTCTTTTACCTTATCTGTTACAAAAATTGGCTCTTCAATTTGAACAACCACCCTATCATCAAGAGTACTTAACTCTTTTAAAAGCTCTTCATATAAAGGTAAAATCTTAGAAAATAGAGTAATTGCCTCTTTATTTGAATCACTTCTTTTAGCATTTGCCAAAAATGTTAAAGGTCCAATAATATTAATCTTTGGATTTTTAACCCCTGCAGCTTTTGCCTCATTAAAATAGTCTCTTATCTTTTGAATATTTACTTTTCCCTCTAAATCTTCACTAAGCTCTGGCACAATATAGTGATAATTTGTATTAAACCACTTAGTCATCTCCATTGCTCTGTGACTTTTATCACCTCTTGCCATTGCAAAATATCTATCTGTGCTATTTTCAATATCTCTATATTGCTTTGGCTCTAACCCAAGCGTTACAATCATATCAAGTGTTTGATCATACCAGCTAAAATCGTTACAACTAATTGCATCAATACCATTTTCTAACTGATATTTAAAGTGTCTCTCTCTTAACTCTTTTGATACCTTTTCTAATTCATCTAATGTTATCTCTTTTTTCCAATACTTTTCAAGCGCAAATTTTAGCTCTCTCTTTTCGCCAATTCTTCCATATCCTGTTACAAAAGTCTCCATCTCTTTCCTTTTTATTGATTTTTAATTTTTAGTATATATTTTGTTTTGATTTTTATAGAGATTAAAGGCGGGGCTCTACCTCTTAATCTCTTTTCATATATATTTATGACTCTAAAAAAGAATCTATATAGCTCAATTAGGGCTTTAAATCTCTTTTTAAAAATACAATTACATCTATAAGGATTAGCCTCTATGAGATAAAATGCTATCATAATCCTCTTTTTACCAAAGTCTGCTTGCAATTGTAACAAAAGGAACCTTTTGAGTAGAGCTAAATTAACTTTATATGTTGCAAAAAGTGCCCAAATAGGTCTTAAATCAATTATAGATGAAAGATACAAGGATTATTTAAGTCCAATCTAATAAAATAGGCTATTCTCCTATTAGTGGAGTAGATGGGTTTTACCCTGTTAGAGAAATTAAGGAGGTTTTATGATTGAGATAAGATGGCACTCCCGCGCAGGTCAGGGAGCTGTAACTGGTGCAAAGGGGCTTGGAGATGTAGTTGCAAGAACTGGTAAATATGTTCAAGCTTTTGCACTTTATGGCTCTGCAAAAAGAGGGGCTGCAATGAGAGCTTATAATAGAATTGATGAAGAGCCTATAATTAACCATGAAAAATTTATGAGACCAGATTATGTATTAGTAATCGACCCAGCATTAGCTTATACTGACAATATTACAGAAAATGATAAAGAGAGTACAAAATATATAATAACAACCCATTTAGATAAAGATGAACTTATCTCTCAAATTCCAGAACTTCAAGATAAAAAAGATAGAGTATATGTAGTAGATTGTATTCAAATTTCACTTGATACAATCAAAAGAGCTATCCCAAACACTCCAATGCTTGGGGCTTTAATGAAAGTATCTAATATGTTGGAGCTTGACTTCTTCCTTGATGCAATGAAGGATGTATTGTCAAAATTTCCTCAAAAAATTATAGATGCAAATATGGAAGCTATTAAAAGAGCTTATAACGAAGTTAAATAAGGATTGAAGATGAAAGGTGTATTAGCAACAGAAAAAAGAGGAATTAGAGAGCTTGGAGCAGAAGAGAAAGTGGGCTGGGATGAGGTGCCAGAAGGTACAATTCTTTACTCTTTTGAAGAAGAGGTAGAAAATGTAGCTTTTATTCGCCCAGAAGAAAGACCATATTCAGACTTTAACTCATATACTGCAACAGTTGCTTCTTGGCGTGTAATTAAACCAGTTTATAATAGAGATATATGTATAGATTGCCAAAATTGTTGGGTATGGTGTCCAGATACATCAATTATTTCAAGAGATAAGCAGATGCTTGGAATTGATTATGATCACTGTAAAGGGTGTGGAGTATGTGTTGAGGTATGCCCAACAAACCCTAAATCTTTACTAATGTTTCCAGAAGCAGAAGAGATTGAAGAGGCTTTACAAAAGTGGCCCGAAAAGAAAAAGAAAGAAAAAAAATAAGGAAGTGCTATGGCTGAAAAGATGGATTTAAATAAAGTAGAAGTATGGGATGGAAACTATGCTGCAGCTCAAGCTTTAAGACAAGCTCAAGTAGATGTAGTAGCTGCATACCCTATTACTCCTTCTACTCCAATTGTGGAAAATTATGGTGCATTTGTAGCAAATGGCTATGTAGATGGTGAGTATGTAATGGCAGAATCTGAGCATGGAGCAATGTCTGCTTGTACAGGTGCTGCTGCGGCTGGAGGAAGAGTTGCAACTGCCACATCTTCTCAAGGTTTTATGTTAATGCTTGAAGTTTTATACCAAGCATCTGGTATGAGACTCCCAATGGTTCTTTGTGTAGTAAATAGAGCCGTTGCTTCACCTCTAAATGTTAGAGGGGATCATGGCGACATGTATGCAGGAAGAGATAGTGGATGGATCCAACTTGATGCTTATAATGCTCAAGAGGTATATGATCTAACTCTTTGTGCTTTTAAAATTGGAGAAGACCATAGTGTAAGACTTCCAGTTATGGTTCATCAAGATGGATTTTTAACATCTCATACAGCACAAAATGTATATCCTCTAAGCGATGATGAAGCTTATAAATTTGTAGGAGATTTTAAACCTTTAAATGAAATGCTTGACTTTTCAAGACCGGTAACATATGGAGCCCAAACAGAAGAAGATTGGCACTATGAGCATAAAGCCAACCAACACCATGCGCTTATGGAATCTTATAAAGTAATAGATAAAGTATTTGAAGAGTTTAAAAACCTAACAGGTAGAGAGTATAAAAGAGTTGAGAGCTACTTAATGGATGATGCAGAAATTGCTATTGTAGCTCTTGGAAGTAGTGTAGAGACTGCTATTGTTGCTGCAAAAGAGTTAAGAAAAGAGGGAATTAAAGCAGGAATTGTATCTCCAAGATGTTTTAGACCATTTCCTTATAATGAAATTCAAGAAGCACTAAAAGATGTAAAAGCAGTGGGTGCTTTAGATAGAGCTTTATCTATGGGAACAATGGGGGTATTATTTAATGAAGTAGCAGGTGCCCTATACTCATCTAATACAAAACCAATTCTTACAAACTATATTTATGGACTTGGAGGAAGAGATTTCTCTGTAAATGATGCAAAACAAATTTTTAAAGAACTAAAAGCAAATGCAGATGCAGGCAAAGCAACTACTCCTCTACAACAATTTAGTGGATTAAGAGGTGGAGATAAGATTGCTTTTTATGAGTGGAAAAGGAGTTAATAATGGCTAATAGACCTATAAAAAATTTAAAAGAGTTCTCAACTGCAAATGAAAGACTTGAGGGAGCACATCTTCTATGTCCAGGATGTGCCCACTCTATGATTGTAAGAGAGCTATTAAATGCAACTGATGATAACTTAGTAATAGCTACAAATACGGGATGTTTAGAAGTATCAACTGCAGTATATCCATATACTTCATGGGATACAAGCTGGATTCATATTGGATTTGAAAATGCCGCTTCTGCAATTGCTGGAGCTGAAGCTATGTATAAAGCAAGAAAGAGAAAAGGTACACTAAAAGATCCAGACGCTCCTGTAAAATTTGTAGCTTTTGGTGGAGATGGAAGTACTTATGATATTGGATTTCAATGGCTAAGTGGAGCAATTGAGAGAGGTCACGATTTTGTATATATCTGTTTAGATAATGAGAATTATGCAAATACAGGAGGACAAAGAAGTAGTGCTACTCCAATTGGTGCTCACACTTCAACTGCTCAAGCTGGTCGCGTTAGCTATGGTAAAAAACAAAGAAAAAAAGATATTGTAGCAATTATGGCTGCTCATGGTGCCCCTTATGTTGCTCAGCTTTCACCTAACAAATGGAAAATTATGGCAAAAGGATTCCAAAAAGCTCTAAATACAGAGGGTCCTTGTTTTATTAATACAGTATCTGCTTGTACAACTGAGTGGAAATTTGATCCAAAAGATACGATTAATGTAACGGATTTGGCAACAGACTCTTTGATGTTTCCAATTTATGAAATAATCGATGGTAAAAAATTAAATATTCTATATAGACCAAAAAATGTAATTCCAGTAGAAGAGTATTTAGCAGCTCAAGGAAGATATAAACATCTATTTAAACCAGAAAATCGCCATGTAATTGATATGATTCAAAAAGAAGTAAACGAATTTTGGGATTATCTACAAAGAAGAGAGGAAGCTGGAGTATAATCTTCTCTTCTTTTTCCTCCCCTCTAATAGCTCTTTTATGCTACAATTAGAAAAAAAGGAGCTTTTATGTTAAAAGATATCTTAACTTTAACTATAGGCTCAGCTCTATTAGCAAAAGAGAAAATTGAAGAAGAGCTAAATCAATTAGTAGAAAAAGAAAAAATCTCTAAAGAAGAGGCAAAAAAGATTATTGAAAATGCAAAAGCAAAAGGTAAAGAGGCTCAAGAAAAACTTCAAGAAGAGATTAAAAAAGCATTAAAAGAGGTTATTAATGAACTTAATATAGCTACAAAAGATGATATAAATGAGTTAAAAGAGCTTTTAATTAAAGATAAAAAGTAGTGTGGCACTTTTATTCTCCAGTTAGAGTCTATAAAATTTTTATCTTAATCCTTAGCTTCTTTTTATTAATTAAAAAGAGAGAAAAACTTCTATTTTTTAGACCACTTAAACCAAAAGAGCTCAAAGATACTATTAACTCCCTTGGAGCAAGCTTTATAAAACTTGCTCAAGTTTTAGCTACAAGGGCAGATTTTTTCGATAGAGACTATTTAGAAGAGTTAAAATCACTTCATGATGAACTACCTCCTATGAGTCAAAAAGAGTTTCAAATTCTATTTAATAGAAGCGTAAAAAAAGATATTTTTAAATCTTTTGACCAAAAACCAATTGCAAGCGCCTCTATTGGTCAAGTTCATATTGGATATTTAAAAGATGGAACAAAAGTAGCAGTAAAATTAAAAAGATTTAATATAAAAAAACAAGTAATTAGCGATATAAAGATATTAAGAGCTATAAATTATCTTTTTAAGCCCCTATTTTCTCACTATACAAAAAATTCTATCGAGGCTGTAATAAATGAATTTTCAAATATGATTTTGCAAGAGATTAGCTTTAAAAAAGAGGTAGAAAATTTAGAAAAGTTTTCAAAAAAATATGCAAATAGTAAAGTACTCTTTCCAAAAGCATATAAAGAGTATTGCAATGATGAAGTTATTGTAATGAGCTTTATGGAAGGCTTTAGATTTGATGATAAAGAGGCTCTAAAAAGAGCTAATATAGATTTTAGAAAAATTATAGATAAACTTGTAAACTTTTATGCTGAACAGATGTTAATTAATGGATTTTTTCATGCAGATCCCCATCCAGGAAATCTTTTAGTAAATAAAAAAGGTGAGCTTATCCTTCTTGATTTTGGAATGGTTAAAAAGATTCCAAATCAAACAAGAATTGCTATTATAAATATGATAAAAGCAGCCCATGAACAAGATTATGAGCTATATGTATTAAGTGCTAAAAAGCTTGGAGTAATAGCCTATGAAGCGCCAGAATCTGAAATGGCAGAATTTGTAGAAAATATGTTTGAAATATTTAGTGACAACTCCTTAAGTGCCACATCTATGCAAAATTTAGCTTTTGAAGTATTAGAATCAACAAGAAATCTACCATTTAAACTACCTCAAGAGGCAATATATATCTTAAGAGTAAGTGCAATAATTGAAGGACTTGGCACTACTTATATAGAAAATTTTAACGGAATTAAAGATATTTTACCCATATTACAAAAAAATATTCCAAGAGCTTTAGGAATAAAAAATAATATTTTTGATCTTTTATATGAGGAGATAAAAAGCACTCCACTCTTTATAAAAGATTTTAAAGAGGTAATTAAAGCTGCAAAAGAGGGAGATTTAAAAGTAGAACTATCACCATATCAACTTGAATATCTCCAAAAAGAGACAAAAGAGTATATAAGGGGCTATATATTTTTATTCTTTCTTATATTTTTTGCAATTTTTTTAATATTAATAGAGCCATCCCTAAAGTGGCTCTCAATTTTAATCTTTATATTTGCCTCAATTAAAATTATCTATAAATAATTAACTTTTTGGTACAAACTCTAAACTAACTGAATTAATACAATATCTAAGAGAGGTTGGAGTTTTGCTCTCTCCAAAAATATGTCCTAAATGTGCCTTGCATTTAGCACACATAACCTCAACTCTCTTCATTCCACCTCTAAAATCTGGAGCTTCTAAAATCTCACCTATTGCAATATAAAAACTTGGCCATCCACTCATACTTAAAAATTTATGCTCACTACTAAATAGTGGTGTTTTACAACATTTACAAAGATATACTCCTTCTCTTTTTTCTTTCCAATACCTATTTTTAAAAGGAGGCTCTGTACCTTTATCACATATAACATACTTTTCAAAATCACTTAGTTTCTCTTTACATTTACACATTTTAATCCCTTTAACAAAATAAATTTTTCTATAAAGGCTTTTTCTATATCAAATAGATATAATTTTGCCCTAATTTTAATAAATTATTGAGGGATTGATGTTTTATTTAGAAATTTTTGTAATAACAACCGCTCTTTCTGCCTTCTTTGCTCTTGGAGGAGTAGGAAGTGCTACTGCTCTTGTTCCAATAATGCACTTTTTAGGAATAGAATTTAACTTTGCAAAAGCTATTGGTCTTTTTGTAAATAGTGCCACTACTATTACAGCAACAATAATGAATCTAAAAAGAGGTGTATTAGATATAAAATTTGCCCTTCCAATGGCAATAACTCTATTAATTAGCTCCCCATTTGGAGCATATTTTTCTAAATTTATAGATCCTAAAATAGTAAAATGGCTATTTGTTATTTTTTTAATATTTAGTGCTACAATGATTCTATTTGTCAAAAAGAGAGAAAAGATCCATCTAAATAGAAAATATATTCTTATTGTTATATCATTTATTGTAGGAGTTATAAGCGGATTATTGGGAATTGGGGGAGGTTCTATACTAATGCCTATATTAATATTATTTGGATTTGATGCTAAAAAATTGGCAGTGGCTATGAGTTTTGTAATACCTTTTTCAACCATAAGTGCCTTTTTAACATATATGAGTTTTGTAAAATTTGATTGGAATATATTAATTATAAGTGCAATTGGAGCAATTATTGGAGGATATATCGGAAACTACTTTATGCACTTTAAATTAAATCAAGCTCAAATTAAAAAGATAATTGCTATTTTATTATATTTAATTGCTATAAAAATGGGCTCATCTCTTATTTAAGGAGCTTTATGAATATTACTATTATTCTTTTTAGCTTTGTTTTAGTCCTAATTCCATCATTTATTTTATATAAACTACAAATTGGATTATATAAAGAGATTATTATAAATTCTATTAGAGCTCTTTTACAACTAAGTGCTCTTGGTTTTATTTTAGGATTTTTATTTAAGATAGAAAACTATTGGTATTATATTTTAATATTGGCAGCAATGCTCTCATATTCTGCCCTTATTGCAAAAAAAAGAACAAATTTTTCATATAAAGCAGCCCTTATTAGCCTATCTTTATCTACTCTTTCAATATTGGCAATACTATTAATATTTAAAATTATTACTCTAAAACCAAACCAATTTATTCCAATAGCTGGTATGATTATTGGAAATAGCCTAAATGCTTATACAATTACAATTGAGAGATTATCAAGAGAGCTAAAAATTCAAAAAGAGTTAATAGAAGCATATATAGCAATAGGTGCATCCTATAACGAAGCAATGAAAAGCATGCAAAAAGAGGCAATTAAAGCCTCCCTAATTCCTACTAATAATATGCTACAAACTATTGGTATAGTAGCAATTCCAGGTATTACTACTGGAATGCTACTTGCTGGTGCCCCTCCTCTTGAGGCTATCTCATATCAAATAGTAATTATCTATATGTTAGTATCTATCAATCTTTTTAGCTCTTTAATTGGAACTTACTTTCTAATTAGAGCAAGACCACTCACACCATCCTAAAAACTCTTTATATTTTGGAACAAAAAAAGTATCTCTTGGCAAAATATCAAATCCAAACTCTCTTAAGAGATATTCTCTTACCTCTTTAATTCTCCAAAAAAAGAGTAGATCTCCTTTTGATGGGCTTTTTGTCCATGCACCAACCCTTAGAGCACTCTCCCACTCATTTGCAATAGTATTTTGAAGATTAGCTATATATTTTTCTAAAATAGAGCCTTTTAATCTTTTGTGCTCATAATTTGCAAGAGCTTGAGAGTAACCCAAAAAGGCTAATTTTATCTTTTCTTGATCTAAATATTTTGAAGTAATCTTAATATCTTTAATTACTCCCTTATAGATCTTAGCACTAAAAGAGGCACTAAAATCTCCTTTATCATATTCAAATCTTCTAACTTCTACCCTCTCAATATTATCTTTTTCTAAATATATCTTCTTTGGAGCATCAATTTCTATTTCATATCTTCTAAATAGCTCTTCTCTCATAACTTTTGCCAATTCTTTTAGATCGCTCTTTTTCTTAATCCCAAAAATAGATCTTTTTAAAAAGTTTTGAAATTTTCTATCTCTTTTTGTAAAATAGAACAATAAAGCACTCTCAATTGCCTCTACAACCTCATTTTTGGGCATAAAAAAGTCATTCTCATCTTCTAAAAAATCAAAATTCTCAAAAGTTATTCCACAATGTGCAATTAACATTATCCAAGCTCCGCTAAAGTTTTATCTATTTTTTGAGCTATATGTTCATCAAAAAGGGCAATAGTTGGAACCATCCACTCAATATTATATTGATCTCTTCTCTCCTTATCCTCGCCAAAGTATGCCATTGATATTCTTCCAAACCCCATCTCTTTTTCTATCTTTTTTGCCTCTCTTAAAAATCTTCTTGGAACTGGTGGCAACTCTTCAAAACTATAAGGTTTCCCCTCACTTCTATTTGACTTTACTAATCGTGCCGCACTTCCTAAATCTCTAATTGCCTCTATAATCTTCATAAATTTATGTTTCTTTAAAAATGCTAATAGTATCTCACCTGCTGGCAATTGCAATAAAGAGACTTTATCCTCTTTTTCTACCAAATCTACAAATAAATAGGCTCTACCCTCCATCATCTCAATATGAGCAAAGACTTTTTTGTTTTTTGGAAGTTCCTTTAAAATTTCAATAACTTCAAATCTCTCTCCATTTAACTCAAACTTATCTCCCTCTTTCTTATCTTGGCTTATAAAATATCCCTCTTCCCCCTCTACTTTTCCAAAAACCAGATCAAAACCCCACTTTTTTAGACTCTTTAATTTAAATTCCCTTGCAGCCTCTGGACTTCCAAGTGTCTCAAAAACCAATGTATTTAAAAGCATTATCTCTTTAATATCGCTACTCATTCAATCTCCTTTTTTAAGATCAATTATAATAGATTTATTTTTTAATATATGCAACAAAAGTAGCTATTTTTTATCTTTAATAGAGCCAAATAGATCACACTTTTTAATTAGCTTCTCTAAATTCTTAATAGCCATTTTACCTTTTTTAGAAATTAATATCTCCTCTTCTTTTAACTTTTTTAACTGTTGAGTTACTACTGATCTAACTGAGCCGATTAATTCTGCTAAAGATTCGTGAGATAAATTATTAATAAGCTTTACAGGATAGATACCATCATTCTCATCTTTACACTTTAGAGTATGCCTTAAGATTAAATTTGCAAGACGAGTTGCAGTATCATGAAAAATTAAAGATTCACTAAAAGATTCAAGTTCTCTTAACATATTTCCTAAATATGGCAAGAAAGTCTCATTAAATTTAGGATACATTCTAAGCCACTCTCTTGCTCTCTCTAAAGAGATAGAAAGAAGCTTCATATTATCTATTGGAACTGGAAAAACTGTATGTTCCTTTCCATCTAAAAGGGTAAAGATATCAAATACATCTCCATTTTTTAATAGAAAAAGAGCTACACTTCTTCCACTTTTAGGATCAATTTGAGTAATTTTCATTCTTCCTTCTACAATAAAAAAGCACTTTTTATTACCAATATCAGGAGGAATATTCTCTCCTTTTTCCCACCCTATATATTCACACTCTTTTATAATAAGCTTTAATATTTCATCTTCAACTTTTGAAAATAAAAAAGATTCTTTTAGACTTTTAAAAATCTTATCAAACTCACTTTTTTTATCCAAAACTCTCATCACTCTCCTTTTATCTTCTACTATTATAGATAAAGCCTTTTAATAATCTATTTAACTTTTTAAATAAAATATTTTTTTGAAGATAAAAATCTCTTTTTACACCCTTTAGCTCTCTATCTTCTATAAAAGCTGAAATTGAATTAATTAATAATTTAAAATCTATTTTTTGAGAATCAATTAAATTTTTTAATCTACTTTTTGCCAACCATATATTATGAAGTTCATCTTCTAAATCTCTTTTAGAAAAATCTAAAAATATCTCTCCAAATTCAATAAATAGCTCTCTTATTATCTCTTGAGGTTCTATATTTGCCTCTTTTAAAACTATATATAAAGAGTCTAAAAAGTCATATATAAAACTCTCAATCGATTCTCCAGATCTTTTAGATTTTAAAAACATATCTATATATAACTCTTTTATAGAGTCTCTAAACTCATCAATATTCCCTTTTTTCTCTTCTAACTCTTTTTTAATCACTCTTTTGTACTCTTCTTTCATCTCTTTCTCCTAAGGCTATTTAAAACTATTTTATAAAAAAATCAAAAATCAAGCTGTTAGAGAGCTAACATGTTAGTTAGCTAACAGACAAATTTTTTCAATCTTAATATAGTTTTAATACAAAATCACCAAAGGAGTAAACTATGAAAAAAACATTGCTTGTGCTATTAGCCTCTTCTTTATTGGTTAATGCAAACAACTATAAAGAGGCTTCAAAAAAAGAGTTAATCTCAAAAGAGATTAAAAAACACTCAAACGATCTTAAAGATAGTCCAAAAGCAGTTGGTATTGCTATGCAAGAGACAATAAAGGCGCTTGCTTTAATTCAACAAAACAAGCTAAAAGATGCCCAAAAGATATTAGAAGATGCTTATGCAAAATTTAATAAAGTATTAAAAAATAATCCAAAATTAACCCTTATTCCTTTAGACGAAGAGATAATGGTATTTCAAATTGAAGGTGACTCAAAAACTATAAAAAAGGCAATTGATCTATCCCTTAATCTATTAAAAAATTACGATACTCAAGTAGCAAGAGATATCTTAATGCCTCTTAAAGATGAAATTGATATAAATATTATATCTCTTCCAATGAATCTATATCCAAAAGCTATCAAAGAGGCAATTGAAGCTTTAAAAAAAGATAACAAAAATTTAGCTATTAATAATCTTAAGAAAGCATTTTCTACTCTACTTCTAACAAGAGCAGTTATTCCAATTCCACTCCTAATAGCTCAAGATCTAATTAAAGGAGCATCAACTATAAATGATAATGATAAAGAAAAAGCTATTGCCCTGCTTCAAAAAGCAAAAGATGA
>JAADEA010000093.1 GCA_013153675.1 Campylobacterota bacterium | reverse complement strand
GTATAGGCATCTTTTTTGGAGTTATCATATCTAAAGGCCTCTTTGGTTAAGAATAAAGAGTTGCTAAGCTCTGTCTTATTCCTAAGAGAGATATAGTTTGCCATATGGATATTTTGCTTATTTATCTTTAGGATTCCTAGCACTACAATAGAGATAATTACCACTGAGATAATAATCTCAATTATACTAAAGCCTCTTTTCACTATCTATCCTTAAGTTAATACCAGTTGCTTTTGCTATCAAACTTTTTATTATCTTTTATCCACCAATCAGCAGCCTCTCCCAAAGAGCCAAACTCCTTTCCCTCTCCAAAAAATGAAGGAATAAAGATATATCTATCTTCTAGCTCCAAAATAACTTGTGAGATAGAGCCATTTTTATAGTGACGAAGGCGCAAGCAGACCTTTTGGTCTTTAAATCTTCCTCTTTCTATCTTTACTGGATTATCACTTCTATCTAAAATATACTCATTTTCTACTTTCAAAGCTAATGGAAATGGGATAGGGGATGGAGACTTTATGGAGCCTGTTAGAAAATAGCACTCTTTGCAGTTGTTAATACATACTAATTCCCCATCTCCTTTGAGGTTTGTTTGAAGAAATTGTGGCAAATTTGTGATATTTACCTCAACTTTTGGCTCTTCAAAGGTTCTTGGAGTAGCAAATACGAAATAGGCAAATAGAGATACTAAAAAGATGGCTAAGAGCAGCTCTACTAAGGTAAAGCCGCTTCTATTTTCTATTTTGTACATTCAGAATACTTAATATCAGCTCCATCACCAGTTCCACCCTCTTTTCTATCAGCTCCAAAGCTAATTAACTCAAAACCATCACCATTTTTGATATATTGAATAGGTTGTCCCCAAGAGTCTTTTGGTACTCTTTTCATATATGGTTTGCTAGAGTAGGTTGGGTATTTATCGCTGTCTGGATTTTTTACTAATGCCTTTAGACCCTCCTCAGTATCAGGATATGTTCCATTATCCATCTTAAACATATCAAGCGCATTTGCAATTGAACCCATCTGTGAACAGACCAAATCTCTTTTAGCTTTATCCCCCGCTCCTACGATATTTGGCACAACAAATGCTGCAAGTAGTCCCAAAATAAGAATAACTACCAATAGTTCGAGCAAAGTAAAACCCTTTTTTACACTTTTTTGATTGATTTTATTTTTTTTACTCATAAATTTATCCTTTTTAAAGTTTTGCTATTGTAATATTATTTGATATAAAAATTTTTTAATTACCTAATATTAACAAAATATCTCTTAAGGTAATTAAATCTTATTTTACATTAAAAGAGCTTGGAAATGTATAAAAAAAAAGCAGCAATTACACTTTTTATTACATTAGCTGTTGTTGTTGCAATGTTATCATTAGTTGGGATTGTTTTTACATATTTAGCAGATGCTAGAAGTAGAGCAGTTGATAAAGCTGCATTAATTCAAGCAAACGTCTTATTTGCTGATGCTAGAGATGCATTAGATACCTTTGTGGGTAAAAATCCTAGTGTTGGAAGATTAAAAAATATATATGATGTGCCAGTTATGCTAAAAGAGAAAAAGGGGAGGTTTAATATGTTGATTGCTTGTTTGCCAGCTCATGCTGCAATTCCTATTACTTGGTTTAAAGAGGGAGCTGAGAATCAAGCAAGATACAATTTGGCCTCTTTGGTATTAGAAGATATTGTCTTAAAGCATGAGATAAAGGATGCGGCACTACTTAGTGATTTAATCTCTAAGGCTGTTAGTCAAGAGTATACGACTGAGTTTGGGAAGCTAGGAAGAGTTAAGAGGGATTTAAACTACTTCTCTTATAACAGCTTTAAGAAGGTCTTAAATGATTATATTCTTCAAACTGATGATATGAGTGTCTATAAGGTTAACTGGAATCTATTTTATAGCTTTGGAGAGGATTTTAAAGAGCTTGATGGTGATTTTTTGAGTGCAAAGCTTATCTCTATAATATTTGGGATAGATGAGCAGATTGTAAAAGAGGATTTTAAGAGTGGGGAGTTGAAAAATTTTCTAATAGAAAATGGTGGAGATATTGAGCTTTATAACTCAACTCTTTTTGCCAAAAAGCCAGTTGTTGCAATGAAGTGTAGTGCAAACTATAAGTATGGGGATAGAAGCTACTCATTTAGCTTTAAATATATTGATAAAAAGGTGAGTGATTTTGAGTTTAGTTGGTAAAGATGAATTGATTTTGCTTCATAAATATATGGAGCCTCCAAAGAGAGCTAAATCGTATGATTTAGTATTATCTCCAGAGTTTTATATTGTAAAAAAAGAGCAGCTTCCTATTAAATATAAGTTTCAGGCTCAAAAATTAGCTCCTTCTATTTTGGATGAGTATTTAGATGAGGATAAAGTATATAAGTTTATTGTTGAAAAAGAGAAAGATGGATGGAGCTTTTATGCATACTCCCCTCAAGAGATTGAGGAGTTTTTAGCAAGATTTGATATTAAACCTCACCAAATTAATAGAATATATTTTGCTGACCAGCTCTCACATATCCTCTTGAAGGTGCCAATTTCACTTGATGAGAAGAGAGCACTTGTATTGGTAGATAATTATGCCACAATTGTTCCAAAAGAGATTATTCCAGAAGATAGATATATAGAGTTTTCTAAAAAGCTTAGGCCAAAGAAAGGTTTTAAGTTTCAAACCACCCAAAAGGTAAAGAGAGAGGCAAGCGATATATTATCCAAAGGGGCAATAGCTCTTGCAGCTTTAATCTCTATTTTGGGGGGATTATACTTTTTTGAGGGGTTTTTATATAAAAAGGAGCTTCAAAAACTTCAAGAGCAGATTGCTAATATCTATGATAGCTCTCCAGCATTGGCTTCAAAGTTAACTAGAGACTCTATTAAGCAAAAATATTTAACTATTGAGAAGAAAGAGAGAAGATTGCGAGAGTTGATGAAGATTTTTAGCAATTTAAGTAGTAAAAAGAGTATCTTAGAGAGTCTTGAGTTAAAAGATAATAGGGTAGTTGCTAAATATAATGTGGATAGAAAGGAGTTAAAAAGAGTAAAATCTTTAATTACAGCTAAGGGGCTAAGTTATCAAGAGAGTGGAAACTATTTAATAGTTACAGGAGAGATAAAATGAGTTTAAATAAGAATCTTCTTT
>JAADEA010000096.1 GCA_013153675.1 Campylobacterota bacterium | reverse complement strand
AACAATATCCTCCCTTTTTACCCTATAAAAGTTACCATAACTTATATCAACTAAGACTATCTCAAACTCTCTACTCTCTTTTGAAATTCTCTCTAAATTCTCTATAATCTTTCTAACAACTCTTTGAATTCCTGTATTTAATTCCTTATGAACTATTAAATATGAACAATCTACAAAAATTTTCTTCACTATTCCTCTTTTTTATAAAAGTATAGATGAGCCATCTTCAAAATATAACTCTTCTACACCCACAATCTCTGCTTCAAACTTATCTACTGGAGAAATTATACTATAAATTTGATTATCTAACTGTTTTAATTCAATCTCATCTCTATTTAAATCTAAGTAGATAATATCTCTTCCCTCCCCTCCATCTATATAATCAAAACCTCCACTTCCAAGATATATAATATCATCTCCTCTACCTGTTTTTATAATATTATCTACCTCATTATCCATTACAATATCATCTCCACTTCCTGTAATTAAATTCTCTATTATTACGCCTTGAGCTATTGAAAAATTATTTTTTCCAGTATATAATAAATCGTTTTCATTTAAAATATTTATTCTATTAGCTATCCACTCATCTACTTCCACATCCTCTATCCCATTTTTATGGACTATTTCTTGATTAAAAGATATAATCTCTTCAACACTTCTTATATCCACACTATTAATTGTTCCAGAGTGCATATTTAAAACTGTAGTACCAGTAGTATTAGACAAATCAATTGTATCCTCTCCTCCAGCATCCCAAATTGTCTCTATCTTATAATCATCATAGGAGAGAGTATATATATTATTTTCTGTATGATAAGCAGTATTTGCCCCATAGATAGATTGAAGAGTTGCTATATCATATAGAGAATAAGCTTGAGGATATATAATATCTAAATCCATTTTAATAGTGGTTCCATCAACTGTAATTTGAGGGACAATATCATCTTTGGTAGTATATGACATTACTGTATGATTTGTATCATCTAACTCATCTGGTAAAATATTTGGTGCTTCAAAGGGGTGTTTTAACCCTAGTGCATGTCCTAACTCATGCACAATAGTAGTCCATCCCCCCTCACCCCTATCTAATCCATAATTTTTCGGGTCACTATTAAATTGAGATGATAAAAATACATCCCCCATATAGTCTGGCTCTTCTGCTGGATAGAAGGAGAATCCTGCAATATCATCTCCCATATCCATTAAATTCATATCAACTATATTAAATCTAATATCTCCATTATCTTCTACCTCTGTAAGTTTTATATCAATTAAATTATTAACCTCTGATGCAATAGAGCGAACAGCCTCTCTTTGAGCTGAATTTAGAGGCTCCCACCCAATCTCATCTACACTTGCTTCATAGCTTGGTGGAATAGTCTCATTAAAACTAAATGTTACTACATCTCTATCCCAATGGTAATTTGAATCTAAACTCTCTACTATATAATTATTACTATCAACCAATTCTCCTATTCCATCATTAGTATAAGAGTAAATAGAATCATTATCATCTCCTATATTATTAGCAGTTTCTCCTAAATTTTCTACCAATCTATTAATATTTTCTATAGCCTCTTTTAAGCTCTCTGGGTCAGAGGTTACATTATCTAAATAGGGTTGATTTCCTATCTGTTTATCTTCTGGAACATGTTCTATAAAATATTTTGCAACTTCTCTTTTATTTTCTAATGTTTGTCGATCAACCTCTTGTTTATTTGCTTCCTCTATTACATCCTCTAAAAGATTTGCTAAAGTATAATCAAAGTTTTCAAATCTTCCAACCCAATACTCCAAACCTTCCTGTGTTGCAGGAGGTCTTCCTAATACATGTTCAAAAACTGATATTACTAATTCTTCTAAACCAACCTCAGCAGGAAATCTTTCAACAGCTTCTGGATTATGTTCAATATCTACCATATAATGTGCAATATCTGCTTTTGTCCATTCTCCACTCTCTAACTTTGAAGCAAAAAAATCTAAACCACTTTTAGTAGGTGCTCTTCCATATGCTGCTATAAATAAATCTACAACTTGTTGTTGTGAATTCGAAAATAACATCTCCATCTCCTTATAAAAAACATATTATTTAAAATAATTAAATAATTTCTCCTTTAAAGTCAAGTTCCTATCTGTATATTTAATAATCTTTGCTGGATTACCAACAACTACAGCACGAGGAGGAACATTTTTAGTTACAACACTTCCTGCTCCTACTACCGCATCTTCTCCTATAACTACTCCTCCTAAAATTATTGCGCCACTTGCAATCCAAGCTCCTTTTTTTATTAAAATTGGCTTCTCAATAACTTTCCTTTGTCTTTTTATTCCATAAAATCTATAATCATGTCCTCTGGCTAATATTTTTACTCCATGACCAAAAAAAACAAAATCTTCAATAATAACCTTACCTTCTTTATCTCCTGCATTAATTAAAGAATCAACTAAATATATATTCGAACCTAAAAAAATATTCTCATGCCCATTAAAAACGCTAAAGTTATCTTCATAGAAGATATTACTACCTTTATGAATAATCTTTTCGATATCTCTATTTTTCATAAAAATCTTCTCTTATTTCTAAAATTTTAGGATACAATTTAGCAATTCCAATAAACATATTACCATAATTTCCTACTATTTCAAAATTTAATGCAAAATCCATATAATGTAAACAATAATCTAAATGATTATTTCCAATTACTAATGCTACACTCAAAGAATATTTTCCAACTCCTATATTAAGAGGAATTTTAAAGGATATTTTATATTTTCTATTCTCTCTTACACTAAACTCTTTTCCTAAATTTTTCGTTGTTGTTCCAAAAATGTCTTGTCCAAATCTATCTTTTATAAGAAATCCCAAATTTAATTTTTCAATATTAATAAAAGATTTTATATAAACATCAATAATTCCAACTTCCCCTGAACTTATTATATTAGAATTTGAATTCTCTCCATTTATAGAAACCTTAATAATCTTAGCTTCGAGAGTTCCATAAGAATTAGTATATTCTTTTTTAATAATACTACCTTTCTTATTATTTAATTTAGAAATTAAAAAATTATAATGGTTTATTACCTCTTCTGGTTCACCACTATCTACAATCTCTCCCCTATTTAACAAAATTAACCTATCACATAAAATTTTTAATGAATTTA
>JAADEA010000085.1 GCA_013153675.1 Campylobacterota bacterium | reverse complement strand
CTCCTGTTGGATTATTTGGAGTACAAATATAGACAATTTGAGGATTAAGTTTTTGAATTTTTTCTATAAACTCACTTGGAATATGCCTAAAGCTATCTGTTTTAATAACTTTTGCTCCAAAACTTTTAGCATAAATTTCATACATTGCAAAGGTAACTTTTGAAGTTAAAATAGAACTCTTTTCATTTAAAAATATATGAGAGATAAACTCTATAATCTGATCACTTCCTGCACCAATAATAATATTTTCACTCTCTATATCAAATCTTTTAGCCAAAGCCTCTTTTAATTCATACATTGAGTCATCAGGATATAGATAAGCTTTATAAGCATTCTTTGCAATTGCCTCTTGAACTCTTTTAGAGGTACCTAATGGATTCTCATTTGAAGCTAACTTAATAATATCTTTTTCACTAATTCCATACTCTCTTACTACAAGCTCAATTGGCTTTCCTGCCTCATAACTTTTTATATTATCAATATAACTATTATATCTATACCCCATCTTATCTCCTAAATATCTATTGTCTCTTTTACATAAGATCCTAAAAACTTAATTGATTTTTGATGCTTATCAAATATCTCACTAATCTTTTTATCATTTTTATGCCCATCAAATTCGATAAAAAAGATAGATACTCCTCCTACTATATGAGATTTAATCTTTGTTAAATCTATCTTTGCCTCTTTAAAATCTAATAAAAAGTCCACCAAAGCACCAGGTCTATTTGGAAGAGTAGCTAAAATTGTAGTCTTATCATTTCCACTTGGTCTATTTTCAAAATCACTAATTACAAAAAATCTGGTTCTATTTGTTCCTTCATTTTCAATATTATTAAATAAAATAGGCACCTTATATATCCTTGCAGCAACCTCTGAGCAAATCGCTGCTGATTCTTCATCTTCAAATGCCTTTTGAGCTGCCTTAGCAGTTGAATCAACTGGAATTTGCTCAACAGAATCAAGTCCAAGATCTTCTAAAAATTGACTACATTGTCCAAAGGCTATATCTTTAGAGTAGATTCTTTTTATCTTTTTATAATCTTCTGCTTTTGTAGCAAATACATGATGAATATCCATTACAATTTCAGCAATAATCTTTAAATTATAATCGCTCAAACAAGATATTGTATCACTTACCATACCATTAATACTATTTTCAATAGGCACTACTCCATATTTTGCTTGTCCTTTTGATACCTCTCTAAAAACCCCTTTAATTGTAGCTATTGGCATATAATTGCTCATTGCCCCAAATTTAAGCTCTGCTGCTTGATGAGTAAAACTACCAAGAGGTCCTAAATATGCAACTCTCTCTGGCAATTCAAAATTTCTTGATACTGCAAAAAGCTCTAAATATAAAGCTTCAATTGCTTTATCATTTAAAAGACCATTTAGCTCTTTATTTTTTCTTTTTAACCTATCTAAAATCTCCTTTTCCCTCTCTGGTCTATATATAGGAGCATTAGTTTTGTTTTTTAACTCTCCAATTGCCTTTACATATTTCATTCTCTCATTATATAATTTTAACAACTCATCATCAATCTCATCTACTCTCTTTCTTAACTCATCTAAATTCATAACTACTCCTCTAAAAACTCCACCTCATTAGCTATTAAATCATCAAAGCTTTCACGCTTTCTAATTAATTTAAACTTGCCATCTTCATATGCCACCTCAGCAGCTCTTAATCTGCTATTATAGTTGCTTGCCATTGTAAATCCATAGGCTCCTGCACTATGAATAACTATTAAATCTCCACTTTTTGTTGGAGGAAGCAATACATCTTTTGCTAAAAAATCTCCACTCTCACAAATTGGACCTACAATATCTGCTTTTGTTTTATTAGGAGAATCTTCACCAATAAAAGTGATTTTATGAGAAGCACTATAAAGAGATGGTCTAATTAGATCATTCATAGCACCATCTACAATTACAAATCTTTTACCTTGATTCTCTTTTTCATACAATACTTTTGTTACAAAATATCCACTATTTGCTACCAAAAATCTACCTGGCTCTAAAATAACTGTTAAATCCATCCCCTTTATAGCACTCTTAATTGCTCTTGCATACTCATTTAAATCAATTGTTTTTTCATCTTCATATTGAACCCCAATTCCTCCACCTACATCAAAAAATCTAATCTCAACTCCTATTGCCAAAAGAGATTTAACCAAATCTGCTACGATTAAAGCAGACTCTTTTATAGGAGCAAGATCTATCAATTGAGATCCTATATGAAAATGTACCCCTATTGGATTTAAATAGGGACTATTTTTAGCATGTATATATAACCTTTTTGCACTCTCAATATCAACTCCAAACTTATTTTCACTAAGTCCAGTAGATATATATGGGTGTGTTTTTGGATTTACATTAGGATTTACCCTAACTGAAATCCTTGCTTCAATATCAAGCTCTTTGGCAATTTGCTCTATATGAAGAAGTTCTGCTTCACTCTCCACATTAATAAAGAGAATATTTTTTAAAAGAGCCTCTCTTATCTCATCATCTCTTTTACCTACTCCAGAAAATATTATTTTATAGGGCTCTACTCCTGCAATTAGTGCCCTTTTTATCTCACCTATACTTACACAATCAGCCCCTGCTCCAAGCTTTGCCAGCTCTTTAATTAAAGATAAATTTGAATTTGCCTTAATTGCATAAGCAATTAATAACTTTTGCCCTCCAAAAGCCTCTCTTAGAGCAAAAAAGTTTCTCTTTATTGCATCAAAATCATAAATATAAAGGGGAGTTCCAAATTTTTGAGCAGCCTCTTTAAAATCTATCATAAAAAAACCTTTATCCTCAAAGTTGATAAGGATTTTACCCAAAAAATTATTTAATTAAATAGTATTAAAAGAGCTCTTCTTTACAATAAAAGCTACAAGAAGCATTAATAAAATAATAGCAGGAATTGCATAAAGACCATTTATAACACCATTTTCACTAAGTAAAGTTATAGCAAAGAGAAGAGCCCAGCCTACTAATACTCCTAAAATAATAGTCAAAATAGCTAATCCCTTTTTTAATTCCCTTTTTACAAATTTAATTTTATAAAAGATAATAATAATAGCAGCTAAAGCAAAAAATGGAATAAAAATCTTTTGAATTAAAGATGCTTTAATTTTAGATATATCTATATCTTTACTTTTAATTAAACTAACTACTCTAAAAC
>JAADEA010000117.1 GCA_013153675.1 Campylobacterota bacterium | reverse complement strand
TATAAATTAACATTGCTACAATTAAAGAGATATTTAACAAAACGGTTGAAAAGGCAGTGGTAATAAAGTGCTCTTTATATTGAAGCAAAGCCCCAAAAAAGGTTACACTAAAGATTAATGGAAGGTACCAAAATTGAATTGCAACATATTTTGCACTCATTAAGATAGTCTTCTCATCAAATCCAGGTGCTAAAATTTTTGTTATTAAAGGAGCTGCCAAATTTACAATCAAAGCCAAAACCAAAATTGCCCCCAAAAGATATAAAAAGACCTTTACACTAAAGATACTTTTA
Source organism: Campylobacterota bacterium (assembly GCA_013153675.1). Next base: position 2,922 of record JAADEA010000117.1, on the reverse strand, counting down.
TATCTTGCTTTAATAAAAGAGGGCATAAAACTTTGGGCAAAAGCCCCTTCTCCAAAGATTCTTCTAAAGAGATTTGGCAACTTAAAAGCAACTGCAAAGATATCACTATATATATTAGCCCCTAATACTGAGGCCATAATTAAATCTCTAATAAAACCAAATATTCTTGAAAAAAATATTCCAGCACTATTGGAAAATATTGCACTTAATTTCATAATATATCTTTTTTTGCTAAAATTATAACAAAATTCATAAAGGGAAGTTATGATTGTTGGCATAAAAGGAGATATTGTATATAAAGAGCCCACAATTTTGCACATTTTTGTAAATGGATTAACATATGAGGTTAATGTCTCAATTAATACCTCAAGCAAAATAGAAAACAACAAAGAGGTTCAGCTCTTTATTACTCAAATTATTAGAGAGGATGCAAACTTACTATTTGGATTTTTGGATAGAAGTGAAAAGAAGATGTTTGATACTCTACTAAAGATAAATGGTGTTGGACCAAAAGTGGCTCTTGCAGTATGCTCCACATTTACCCCTTCAACCTTTGCAAAGGTTATTAACTCAAAAGATGTAAATATGTTAAAAAAAGTTCCCGGTATTGGACCAAAAGCAGCAAGTAGAATCTTAGTTGAGTTAGCAGAATTTATTGTTGATACTACCAATACTACCTCCTCAAATAGCCAAGATTATACAAAAGCTGTTATGGCTCTTGAATCTTTAGGGTTTAAAAAAGATGCTATTATTAAAGCATTAAAAGATGAGAGTGGCTCAACAGAAGAGCTGGTAAAAATAGCACTAAAGAAGCTTCAAAGATTATAGATGTATGAGCAAATTATTATTGGTGGGGGCGCTTCAGCCTTAATGTTTGGAGCATTTATAGAAGATAAAAATAAAACGCTCATAGTTGAACATAACCCAAATCTTGGAGCTAAGATATTAATTAGTGGAGGAGGCAGATGCAACTTTACCAATAAAATCATTACCCCCAAAGCATATTTAGCTCAAGAGCAGTTTCTTATACCTATACTCAAAAGCTTTGATAATAATAGAGTAAAGGAGTTTTTTACCTCAAGAGGACTAGAGATTGATATAAAAAATAATACTCAATATTTTTGTAAAAAGAGCGCTAAAGATTTATTAGATATCCTAAAAAGAGAGATTAAAGGGGTAAATTTAGCCCTTGAGCATAAAGTATTAGAGGTAAAAAAAGAGAAAGATATATTTATAGTAGTGACCAATAAAAGAGAATTTAGAGCAAAAAGAGTAGTAGTAGCTTCAGGTGGCCTTAGTTATCCAAAAGTTGGAGCAACTGATATTGGATTTAAGATTGCTAAAGATTTTGGTATAAATGTAGTCTCTTTAAAGCCAGCCTTAGTTGGATTTACCCTCCAAAAAGAGCAGCACTTCTTCAAAGAGCTTAGTGGAGTATCTTTATTTGCAAGAGTAGAGGTTAATAGCAGAGTTTTTGAAGATAATATACTCTTTGCCCATCGAGGAATAACTGGCCCAGCCATTTTAAACGCCTCTTTATTTTGGGAAAAGGGGGAGATAAAGCTAAATTTCCTACCAAATTTTGACTTAAAAGCTATTTCTAGCAATAAATCAATCTCAAATACCCTGCCCCTTCCAAAACGATTTACAAAAATATTCCTACAACATATTGGTCTAGAAGATAAAATCTTTTCTAAATTAACTCCAAATGAACGAACAAAATTACACCTGCTTCAAAACTACACATTTGCTCCTGCTGGCACTTTTGGCTTTAGCAAAGCAGAGGTGACTAAAGGTGGCGTAGATATTAAGGAGATTGAGGCTAGCTCTTTAATGAGCAAAAAGATTAAGAATCTATTTTTTATTGGAGAGGTTTTAGATATAGCTGGAATTGTTGGAGGATTTAACTTCCAATTTGCATTTAGTAGTGCGGTTTTTTGTGCAAATTGGATTAATAAAAGCAAAGTTTCGATAAAATAAAATAATCTAAACTTGGGGGTTTTATAATGAAAAGAATAGGGTTATTAATAGCAACTACCCTCTTTTTTATAGGGTGTAATAATATAAATGGGGTTGGTTCATCAAATAGTAGATGGAGCTCTTCACAAAAAAAAGAGTTTATTGAGATTTTAAATGAAGATAGATACTCCTCAATTTGCGATTTAACTCCAATGATTGAGCAGTATAAAAAGACAAAAGATGAAAAAGTTCTAACAAAAATTCTTCTTGGATATACTCAAAACTTAGCAAATGGGTGTATTGATATTGATTACTTTCAATCTAAACTTCAAGAGCAAAAAGCAAAAGGTATCAACACTCACTATGAGTTTTATGAAGAGTATGTAAATGAGCAAGATATTCTCAATCGACTCCAAAAAGGGGAATCTATTGAGAATATTTTAGCTACTTATGAGCCTCAAATTCCTCAATTTAGAAAGCTAATTGAGGCTTATGATTATACTGAATCTCCTACTCTAAAGCATAAGATAAAAATAAATATTGAAAGAACTAAGCTCTTATATCCAGATGGATGGGATACATATGTATTAATCAATGTGCCAGAGTATAAATTTAGATTCTTTGAGAATGGGGAGAAGGTTTTAGAGTTTAAAGTAATTGTTGGAAAGCCAACTTGGCAAACTCCAATATTTAGCTCAATGTTAAAATATATAACCGTTAATCCAACATGGAATGTGCCAGATAATATTGCAAGAAAAGAGATTATTCCAAGAATCGTAAAAGATATTAATTATCTAAAGCGTAATAATATGGTTGTAAAAAGAGATTATGGACTTGATTCTCCAACTATTAATCCAAAAAAAGTTAACTGGAAAGAGTATCTAAAGCCTGAGTGGGAGGATAGAGAGCTTCCATACAAAATTATTGAGCTAGCATCTTCAAAAAATGCGTTAGGAAGAGTTA
>JAADEA010000044.1 GCA_013153675.1 Campylobacterota bacterium | reverse complement strand
CAATAAAAAACCCATATTTGATTTTTTACTGTTTTTAAAAGAGATAGGGGAAGCCCCCCTTTACTCTTTTTATGGATTTATAGTAGTTTTGTAGACAAATTTACCATCTTTTACTTCATTTACAACTGCAGATTTTACTGCATCACCATTTTCATTAATAGTAATTACTCCAGTAATTCCTTTATAACCTTTTGTATGGCGAAGATTATTATTTACACACTCTTTGTCAGTTGGAGCTTTTTTCTCATCAATACATTTATTCATAGCAGAGATAATCATTCCATATGCATCAGCAGCTAATGCTCCCATAGAATCAGCTGGTTTATTATATTTTTTATGATATGCCTCTACATATGCTTTTGCTTCTGGAGATTTTGCTGCAGCTTCATTAAAGTGGTCAGTATACATAAATCCTTCAGCTGCTTTTCCAGCAATTTTGATAAGTTCTGGGAATCCAACTCCATCAGCACCAATAAAAGGAGTTTTTACACCCATTGCTCTTGCTTGTTTTACTAAAAGAGCCGCTTCTGGATAGTAACCAGTAAATGCTACAATATCTGGATTTGCAGCTTTAATAGCAGCAACTTGAGCATTAAAATCTTTATCTCCAGAGTTAATTAAAACAGTCTTTAAGATCTTTCCACCACCAGCTGTATAAGCCTTTTTAAAAGCTTTAGATAGACCCACAGAGTAGTCTTGTTTAGCATCAGTTACTACTACTGCCTTTTTAAGTCCATTATCAAGAGCATATTTAGCCATTACAGCACCTTGGAAAGGATCGATAAAACATGCTCTTGTTACATATTTTTTACCTTTTGTAACTCTTGGGTTAGTTGAAGCATGAGTAATCATTGGAGTCTTATTCTTTTCAGCAATTGGAGCAATAGCCATAGAGTTACTTGAAGCTACCTCTCCTAAAATAACAGTTACTCCATCTTTAGAGATAAGTCTTTTTGCAGCAGTTGCAGCCTCTACTTTATCTCCCCTATCATCTAATACAACTAATTTTACCTCATCACCATTTTTTAATTTATGATTCTTCTCATAAGCAATATCAAGACCTGCTTTACTTGTTTGTCCAAATGCTGCAATAGGTCCAGTTAATGGTAAAATAACTCCTATTTTTACCTCTTTTGCTGATACAAAACCTCCAAATAGAGCAACTGCAGCTGCCAAGCTTAAAATCTTTCTCATAAAACCTCCTTTTTAAATTTTAAAATATATAATACCAGCCCTTAACTTATTGTTAACTAAAGATATAAGTTTAAAATTTGATTTTATCTTTAAAGTTAATTTAGCAACTCTTTTACAATTTTATTTACTTTTGAACCATCTACTCTACTTCCATACTTCTCTTTTAAATATCCCATAATTTTGCCCATATCTCTCATACTACTTGCTTTAGTCTCTTTAATTGCCTCTTTAGTAGCTTCCATTAACTCTTCATCACTTAAAGGTTTAGGCAAATATGCTAAAACTATCTCTAACTCTTTTTTCTCTTTTTCTACTAAATCCTCTCTATTTGCAGCTTTAAATTGAGCTAAAGCATCCTCTCTTTGTTTTGCATATTTAAAAAGTATCTTTTCAATATCACTATCACTAAGCTCTACTCTCTTATCAACCTCTTCTTGTTTAATTGCTGCTGTTAAATTTCTAAGAACATCTCTTTTAAAACTATCTTTGTTTCTCATTGCATCTTTTAAATCACTCTTTAACCTATCTTTTAAACTCATAACTTCTCCTTATTAAATTTTTATGATTATAACTCATATTCTTTCAAAATCTCTTCAAAACTACTCTCAAGAGTATTATAAGAGGCTCTTCCTCTACTCTTTTTTAACATAATCTCTCTAAATAGCCACTCTTTTAATATTTTTTCATACTCATTTTTTGAAAGTTGAACTTGATCATAAAATCCAGCCTCTTCTCTTTGTCTTTGAGCCTCATATAATATAACTGCTGCTGCTACTGAAACATTTAAACTTTGACTCATTCCATACATAGGTATTATTATATTTTGATCAGCCTCTTTTAAAAGCTCTTTTGATACTCCATCTTTCTCATTTCCCAATACTATTAAAGAGGGCTCTTTAAAATTTGCCTCTCTAAAATTAATAGAACTATCATCTAAATAGGTAGTATATACTCTAAATCCCTCTTTTTTCTTAGATTTAATAAATTCTATTCTATCTTCATAATTAATTTTTTTAGGAAATAGCCATTTATAAGAACCTTGCGTTACATTTTGAGAGATATTAACCTTTTCATTATTTTTTCTACTAAAATAGAAATTTAACACTCCAACTGCATCTGCACTTCTCATTACTGCTGAGATATTATGAGGATCATGCACATCCTCTAAAAATATCTGCAATGTAGGTTGCTTATAATTTAAGACTCTTTTAATTTTTTCTAATCTCTCTTCTTTAATCACCAATATCCTTTTTTTAAAATCATATCAAAAAGTATGTAATAAAAATTGTTACTATAAAGAGTTCTAATTAGATTTTTTATAGATTTGATTTTAAGTCTAAAAATTATATTATTTCCTCCCCAAACTTACCAAAGGTGTGTAGTTGTGGAAAATTTTATAGATACAATCGTTTTTCAGGAGCTAAAAAATATTCAAAGAAGAGTCAAATATTGCGCAAAATGCTATAAAGAGTTTAATGAGACAGAGACTATCTATTATAATATGGAGACATTTTCATATTTATGCTTTGATTGTGCTTTAGAGTTAAGTAGCAATGAAACTAAAAAAGAAGAAGATGAAGAAAGAGAAGGATTATCTCTTTTTTAACTAATTTATAAAAGGAATTTGCAAAGTAATCTCATCATCTCTAAAATGGGTAGAGATATTCATCTTTGCAGCAACAATTTCTATCTCTAAATCATCACTTTTATCTCTTAGGCTATCACCCTTTACTCTCAATTCAAGCAGTTGATATCTCTTCCCCTCAATTACAATATGCTCTCCTAATAAAAATTTTAAAGATATATCAATTTTCCCATTTTCTTTAAAAGAGTCAAGCACTTTTCTAATTATTTTAGAAAAGCTATTTTGATCTATCTTAAACTCTGGGATATCATAATCTACTAATAAAGAGACCTCAATATCAAATTTACTTTTAAAAATAGTAATAGCAAGCTCTAAAAGATTATTTATATTAGTTGGAATTAATTTTGAACTATTTTGGGAATATTCAGCAGATAAA
>JAADEA010000123.1 GCA_013153675.1 Campylobacterota bacterium | reverse complement strand
TAAAGATAGTGATTTAAATGAAGATGGAAGCAGCAATAAAGTTGAAATTAAAGATAGTAATAATACAACTCTTGATGGAGGAATCTATAAACCAAAACCACCTATTAAAGAGATATGTTTAGGCGATTTTGTATGGGAGGATATTAATGGAAATGGAGTTCAAGATAATAATGAACCTCCTTTAGCTAATGTTGGTGTATCTTTAAAAATAAAAGAGAATGGTAATTGGGTTGATGCAAAAGATGTAAATGGAAATAAAATAGAGAAAATAGAGACTAATAGTAGTGGAGAGTATAAGTTTTGCCATTTAAGTGCAAATAAAGATTATAAGGTTATTTTTGATAGACCAATTAAAAATAATCAAAAATATTACCCAACTCATCAAGATAGAGGAAGTGATGAGAAAGATAGCGATATTAATAAAGAGTTAGAAATTATTGTTAATGCTCCTAAAGAGAGTAATCTAACTTTAGATGCAGGATTTTTTAGAGCTGCTAAGATAGGGGATTATATTTGGGAAGATGCAAATGCTAATGGAGTGCAAGATGAAGATGAAAAAGGTATAAAAGGAGTTAAAGTAATCTTAATTCCATTAGAAGATAAGTATGGAAATAAAAATGAGAAAGATTTAAATGGAAATCCTTTAGGAGAAGATAATCCTATTTTTACTAATGAAAATGGAGAGTATCTATTTAATAATTTAGTTCCAGGAAAATATCAAGTTAAAGTAGAGGTTGAAGATTATTATGTAACTAGAGAAGATGTAAATATAACAAGTGATGATAAAGATTCTGATTTGAAATCATTTTTAGATACTAATACTTTAGCTCCTATGCCAGTAGAAGTTTTAATTAGTGCAGAGAGTAATTTAACTTTAGATGGGGGATTATTTAAAAGTGCTTGTATTAAAAGAAAGCTATTTATAGATAGAAATGGCAATGGAGTATATGATGAAGGTGATGAGCCTTTAGAGGGGGTAAAGGTAACTTTAATTCCGCTTGAAGATGAGTATGGAAATAAAAATGAAATAGATGTAACTAAAGAGCCACTAAATACTACGACTATTACAAATAGTGAAGGGGATTATGAGTTTTGTGGATTAATTCCAGGAAACTATAAAGTAGAGATAACTCCAACAAAAGAGACTGAAAAGAAAGTTAAAGAGTTTGTTTTACTTGGAGGTAAAAAGAGTGAAGTGGTAAATCTTACCTCTGGAGAAGAAGATACCCTAACAGAGTATGTGCAAAAAGCAAGCATTATATGTATAGGAGATATGGTTTGGTATGATGAGAATGCAAATGGTATTCAAGATGAGGGTAGTGATTATGGAGTTAGAAATGTTAAAGTATCTTTATATATGAAAGACTCTGATGGTAAATGGGTAGAGGCTATAGATGTAGATGGTGTTCCTATTTTCTCTACAACTACTGATAAAAATGGAAGATATAAATTCTGTAATTTAGATAAAGATTTAGAGTATAAAATAGCATTTGAACTACCTGAAGGGTATCATACAACTATAGCTAATCAAGGAAGTGATGATAAAGATTCTGATGCGAATGAAAAAGGGGAGATTATTATTCCAAAAGGAGCTTTAGAGAATCTTCCACAAGAAGATGGAATAGGGGTAGATTTTAGCAGAGATATGGGAATTGTTTGTGATTGCGAAGACTCTACAGGTACCCATAGAGAACTAAAAGTCTCAGCATTTAATAGTGCTAGTGGTTTAGCTCTTATTTTAATTTTCTCTCTTTTAGGTATATTTCGCCAAAGAAAAGAAGAGATATAAGATTAATCTTGAGTAATTGCCCACTCATAAAAGGGTGTGGCAATAAATGTTATATCTTTAATAGTAAAACTAAAACTATTAGAGATAGTAACTATTTTAACCTCTTTAAAATTTAATTTAATAAAGAGGTTAAAACTATTTTGTATTTTTATCCAACTACTCTCTTCATTCTCAAAAGGCATTATTAAAATAAGCTCTTTATTATTTACAATATATCCTAAAGGATTTAATATAGCTTTTAGTTTTTTTTGTTTTTTTATTAGCGCATTAGCTATCATAGAGTCAAAAATATATATAAATGGCATATATTTATTTAAATATTTAGCAAAACTAAAATCATAAAGAATAATCTTTTTTCCAAAACCTCCTTCAAAAGTCTCTATTTGATAGATTACTCCTTCATTTTCAAAATTTTTAATAGTTTTATAGAGCCAATCTTTACTAATTTTAAAATACTCTTTAGCTTTTTTAAATATCTGATTAGCTGTGGCTATTTTTGTGTGGAAGAGAGATAAAATTAAGATAACTTTACCCTCTTGAATTTCAAACTTTTCAAAAAAGAATGATTTAGCTTTACTTTGAATGTTAGTGCTTTTAGCTAAAGCGGGCAAAGAGCCTCGTTTGCTATATAGATTAAAGGCAAATGTGATTGAAGAGCTTTTAGTAAAATTTAAAAACTCTTCAAAATCTAGAGGATAAAGCTCTATCGCCTCTAAAGTGGTTTCTAGTTTTTGAGAAGATATAATAATAAGCTTTTCAACTTTAGGATAACTTTCTAAAAATCCTTTATAATAGTGGTCTATAACTAAGAGTTTGATATTTTCTTCTTTAATAAACTCTTGCAAACTCTCAAGGTCTAACTCTTCTAAAATAAAAGTAGGGTCTTGAGCATCTATATATAAAAAACTTTTTTTATCTAGATGTTCTAAATAATTAATAATATAACTACTTTTACCTACACCTCTAGCTCCATATAAAAAGAAGCTCCCTTTAGGGTAAGAAAGCTTTCTAGGATAATACTCTTCGTTAGTAGGAGGATTAGTATAAAAATAGTCTAAAATCGTCATAAGTTTCCTTTTTAGAAGTAAACTTTTTTCATTTTAACACATTTTTGCTTTAATACTAAGCAAAGAGAGAAGTTTTTTATGTATAATATCACTTCCAATTTTGGGCAAATGGTAGCGTACGCCATCACAAAGGTGCGCATAAAATCAATAAACGGTTGCAAAAGCAACGAGTTCTTTAAAGAAGGAAAAGCATACATGGAAAGAATCAGATTGAAGCTTAAAGCTTATGATCACATGGTTTTAGATAGATCAGTAAAAGCTATCGTAGAAGCTGTTAAAAGAACAGGTTCTGAACTTAAAGGTCCTATACCTTTACCAACAAAGATTAAAAGATATACAGTTCTTAGAAGTCCACATATCAATAAGGACAGTAGAGAGCAGTTTGAAATTAGAAT
>JAADEA010000048.1 GCA_013153675.1 Campylobacterota bacterium | reverse complement strand
ATTTAATCTCTTTTATCCCATTGATATATGGAGCAATTCCTATAATTTTTCTCTCAACAATTTCATTAAATATATTTTTATCTTCAATAACTTTTGGTTTTAGAGTAATAGCTAATATCTTATTTTCTCTTTTAATTTTTAAAGAGATATCTCCATTTGAATTTTCTACTAAATCTTTTATTTCATACCAATATTTTATCTTTTTACCATTAATTTCTAAAATTTGATCTTGTGGTTTTAAATTTGCAACTTTTGCTGGAGAATCTTTAGATACCTGTCCAATTTTTGGAGGGAGATAATCAAGAGCAGTTACTAAAGGAGCATTAAAGAGGGCAATTAAAAAATATAAAACAAAAGCTATAAATATATTTCCAAAAGGACCAGCAAGAAGTATAATAATTCTTTGCCATGGTTTTTTTGAATTATAACTATCTGGATCACTATTTTTTAGAGTGGGGTTTGTATCATCTTGCCCTTTCATCTTTACATATCCACCAAGAGGGATGGCGCTAATTGCCCATTTTGTAGAGCAACACTCCTTTTCAAAAAGGACCTTTCCAAAGCCTATACTAAATTTTTCTATCTTTACTCCAAAAAATCTTGCTGCTAAGTAGTGACCAAGTTCATGAAAAAATATTAATATAGATAGTGCAAGTAGAGCTATTAATAGATAAAAAAGTGTCTCCATAATATCACCTTTTTAAAATTTTTTTCAAAATTATATCCAATCTTTAGTCTTTTTAATACTATAATTTTAGTATTATCTTATAAAGGAGAGATTGATGGATGAAAAGAGCTTAAAAGAACAAGAGAATTTGGTAGAAGAGGAGATCAAAGATAAAGAAGAGGATATTAAAGAGGTTGAGGTAAAAGAGAAAGAGATCCAAGAGCCGCAAGAGAGTAACAATGAATCAAATGAGATAGTCTCTAAAAAGAAAAAGGTAAATATTAAAGAGAAAGTTGCTCAAATTAAAAGTGGAATTAATGAAGCTTATAATAATTTGAGTGAGTGTAAAAATTTAGTTTTATCAAAATTAGATGAGTTAGAAGAGGTAAAAAAGAAAAATGAACCTATCTTTAAAGAGAGTGAAAAGTTATTAAAAGAGTTAAATGAACCAGCAGAGATTGTAATTGAGATTAAAAAGAGTGTAGTAGAGCTTCCAGAAGAGGAGATTTTAGAGGTTAAAGAACCACCAAGTGGAAGATTTAAAGGATTTATTGCAGGAATTATTGGAGCTGCTGCAACAGTTGGTGGTTGGCTTATCTACTTTAAAAAAGGTATTGATATTAATAGCTTAGGAGATATTAATTTTTGGAATCAATTTGCAAAAGAGGTGGCTCAGAAACTATCCCTTGCACCAAATGAGATAAATGGATATGGAGTAATTGGTCTTTCTGCTATAGCAGTTGGAGCAATTTTATATAAGATAGTTACTTACTTGCAATATAAGAAAAATATTAGATATATAGAAGAGTTAGAAGAAAAGAGCAAAGAGTATTGCAAGAGTAAAGAGGAGTGTCTAAAGAGACAGCAAGAGTTAATTGACCATATTGAACATATTAAAGAGGTAATAGAAAAATATGGAGTGTTATTAAATGAGGAGAATGCTAAGTTAAAGAGAATCTTATTTATAGAAAAGCCAAAGAGTTATGATGATCTTCACTCAAAAAGTAAAGCAGAGATGACTCAAACAAGAGTTCTTTTAGAAGAGATTAGAAATTTAATTGATACAGAGATCTCTATAAATGGAGAGGTTAATCCTCAAAGTGATGAAGCTCTAAGAAGTGCAAATAGAATAGCAAATGAATTTTTAAGAGCTCTTTATAGTTGATTTTTAGCAACACTATTTATATAGTGTTGCTATTATTGCATAACTTGCAAAAAACATTAAATGAGAGATTCCTTCAAAATAGTTTGTCTCTCCCTCATCTGTTGTTTTCCAGGCTAAAATAATAGTTAAAATAAGAGCTCCTATTTGAAAAGCGTTAAAATCGAGTGTAAATTTAATTCCATTAAAGTAAGCCATTGCCATTAATAGAGGAACTGTTAGCATAATAGTAACGGTAGAAGCTCCCATTGCAATATTAACTACTCTTTGAATCTCATCTTCTCTTGCTGCCTTAATTGCTGTTAAAATCTCTGGGGATACTGCAATAATTGCTATAATTAATCCAGCCAATCCAGTAGAGATTCCAAACTCTTTTGCTATTACCATTCCATCAGTAGCAAACATCTCAGCTAAAATTCCAATAAATAAAATAAGTATAAATATTGAGAGGAAATTTGCCCATGTAGGAAGCTTATCAAAGATATAATCTTCCTCCTCTTCTTCATTATCGATTTTTATTCTCTTTTTGAGTCTAAATAGTCTGCTTTTTGCTTTTGCTTTAAAAAAGTGGGAATGGGTTTTTGTCTGAAATATAAATATAGATATATAAAATATAATTAAAACAATAGAGATCATAATAGAGGCTTCATATAGCTTTTGATCATTATCAGTATATGTAATAATACCTGGTACTAAAAGAGCAGATGAGGCTACTAATAAGATAGTAGTATATGTACTTGAGGTATCTTCATTATGTTCTTGCTCTTTGTAGCTAAGTCCACCAATAAAAACAGCAAGTCCAAGCAGTACATTCATATCTACAATAACAGCAGATATAATTCCGCCTTTTGCTGTCTCTAATGCTGAATGACCTCCCTCTAAAATAATCATATATAAAAGTATAATCTCTACTGCTACTGCTGAGAAGGTTAATACAAAGCTTGCATATGGCTCTTCTAAACGTTCTGCTAATATCTCAGCAATTTCAGCAACAGTCATAGACAAAGCACCAATAGATATTGCTGCTGCTATTGTTGAGTAGTGAATTAGATGAGATTTGTGAAAAAAGATAGCCAATACTCCAAATAAGATTCCAATTATAATGTCACTATATTCAAGTAGATAGTGAAGTAAATTGGAGTACTCATTTTCATTAATACTCCGCCGCGAAGGGTTTGAATCCAATTTTTAATCTCCTTTTAGATAGATTTAAAGTGCAATGATATTTAAATTATATTAAAAAAGCAAACCCTAAGGAAGAGGGTATGGAAGGTTTTTTCTCTTTTGGACAAAATTTTTGCACTTTTTGTATATTTTTTTTACAAAGTGCCATCTTCCATATTTTTTAGATAGAATATATCTATTAACCATACAGTAGATTTTTCCATTTTTCATAGAGTATAATACTTTACTCTCTACCTCATTT
>JAADEA010000013.1 GCA_013153675.1 Campylobacterota bacterium | reverse complement strand
TAATCTAACAAAAAAAATATAGAGGTTAAAAGAGCCATTTTTGGCTCTACTTTAAAGGATGCTTCTTTTTATAAAAATAAAAAAGAAGAGCTATTTATAATTATAAAAGCTAAAGCATAATTATTTATCATCATATAAATCGTCTATATCAAAATCATATTCTGGAGAGATTACAGGAACATTTTCTAAGCTCTTTTCATCTACTGCTTTTTCAGTCAAATTATATTCATCCCCCATATAAAAGGTTTTTTCTTTTGCATACTTTTGCTCTCTTTTTATCTGCTCTTGGATATGTTTTTTTGTTAGATTATTATCTTTTGTCTCATTATTTTGACCATTTAAAATGGTTAATAAAAAGATAAAAAGCAATAAAATTATTTTTTTCATAATCTATCCTAATAATAATTTTTCCTATTTCTTATATTTTATTAAAGAGAGTTAAAGTTGTCAAGTAAAGAAGAGATATTTTTTATATCTATTTTTATTTCACAATTTTTTGTTACATTTATTTAGTTTTATACTAAAAAAAGGAGATAAAATGAGATATCTAATTAGCATTTTTGCACTATTTTTTCTAATTGGATGTGGAGGAGGTGGTGGAGGTAGTTACTATATAGATAAAGATAGAGTTGAAAATATCTCTAAGTCTATTTTAAAAGAGCTGACACTCTCTCCTGCAAATAGTAATGTTGAGTTAAGAGATGGCTCTTTTTCTAAAAATTTAATATGGCAAGTTAGGGAATTTATTAAAGAGATGAATAGTTTTAAAAGTAGAGATCTAACAAGAGAGTGTGATAGTGGATATATAGAAGAGCACTCTTTAGAAGATGGGAAAAAAGAGGTTATTTATCATAGTTGTAAAAGAGGAGATACTATTTATGATGGAAAGGTAGAAACATTAATTAAAGGTGATGATATATATTTAGAATTTTTTAACTTCTCTATTACAAAAATGGGTTATTTGTCCCAGTTAAGAGCTGCAAAAGTTGAATATTTAGATAATGGAAATAGATTAAAAACATATTTTATAGATTCTTCCTATAAAAATGGAGATTTTTGGGGGTATTATAGAAATTTTTCTGTTGATATTAACAATTTAAATGATGATATATCAGAGATAATATTAAATGGAGAATTTAAAAATAGCTGTTTTTCGGATTGGATAAGAGTAAATACAACTAATAAGTTTGAAGTTGAAATTTTAGATGAGGGAGTTAATACAATATATAATGGAGCTTTAGATTTTTCTCAAAAAGAGATATATGGAGAGGTTATTATAGAAGATAATTTTGTTACTATTGATTATAATGAGGGGATTATAGAGAAAGATAGCTTTAAAGAATTTGTAAAAAATTGCAAATAGAAGGATTTTATGGGCATATTTTAGCAATTTGTTAATATAAAAATAAAAAAGGATATTAATGAGAGTAGCTAAATATGCCCTTATTATCTTACTTTTTTTAGCAGGTTGTAAAAATAGTGGAGAGATTATCCCTTCAAATCAAGCTACATTAAATAATAATACAAAAGCTTTGGCAATTTTAAACAGAACTATCTCTAATGGAGCAAATAGAGATAAATTTGATATATTAAGTATAGATAATAAAATTGTCTCTACAAATATAGACTCTTTTAGAGCACTTAGTTATAAAGTAAGTAGATTTATTGCAAGATATAATGATATAAAATTTGAAAATAGAGGAGTAGCTATCTCTTGTGAGAGTGGCTCTTTTGAAATTAAAGGTAAAATAGATGAACAAGAGATAATCTTTAAAGATTGTAAGGTTAATAATACATATTTAACAGGAACTATCTACTTTAAAAATAAAATAGCTAAGAAGAGTCTTTTATTTAACGATTTTTGGGCAAAAGAGGATGCTAAAGAGTATATATATATTAAAGATGGAGCTATTGAGACAGTAGGGAGCGATAGCGTAAAAATTATTTTAGATGAAGCCAAATTTGTAAAAGATGATAAATTTAGTGGTTTTAGAAATTTTAATAGTAATTTATCTTTAAAGAGTGACTCTTTAATTTTATCTTTAAATGGATGGGTTGAGAGTGAGTGTAGCAGGGGATGGGTAAAAATAAGAACTAATAAAAATATAAAATTAAAAAGTTATGATTTAGTAGTAGGGGATGGATGTCCAAAAGATGGAGAAATTTTAATACAAAGTGATAATAGTTTAAGTAGAATAAAAAATATTAATATTAAATTTTTTCCAGATTATATAGAAGTAGATGAAGATGGTAAAAAAAGTATAATTGATTGTGATAATTTAGGAGAGTTTAGTAATTGTAAAAAGATTTAAAAGATTTATTATTTCTAAAACTCTTCTAAATCTTCTTGTTTAAATTTTTTTCTATTATAGTTTTGGCTATTTTTCATCTTTTGTAATCTATTTAAATTAGCAAGCTCATCTTCTCTTATTGAGTTTAAAATAGAGTCATCAAATTCTCTATTGTTTAATCTATAATGCAAATTATCAATATACTCTTTTGTTCTAATTAAATACTCACTCTCTAAATATGGTTTTTCTAAAGAGTCTAAATAATCTTTTAGTTCATTAAATCTATTTAGAAGTGCAGATGAAGTTGTAGATGGATTTTTAAAAAGTCTATATAGATTTTTTGTTATTTTATTTAACGCAGATATATATTTTAATCTTTTATATCTTTGAATCTGTTTTTTGCTATAGCCCAAAGGGGCTCCTTTTATGGTTCTATAATAATTGGCGTACCAACTCTTACTGATTTGAATAACCAATCTAAATCTTTATTAGTAACTGCAATACAACCGTTTGTCCAGTCATATTTTAATGTGTAAGAGTCTCCATGTCCATCTCTATTCCAATAAGGTTGTCCATGAATTGTAATTAATCCTCCAGGATTTACTCCAAGTTTTTTAGCTCTTGCAATATCTTTAGCATTTGGATAAGAGATATCCATAGCTCTATATTTTACTGGATGGCATCTTTTGCCTGTAATTGTATAACTTCCAATTGGTGTTCTAAAATCTCCTGCTTGAACTTTTCCACCTTCTGAAGCATTTTTTCCTAAAGATACTGGAATTGTTTTTATTACTTTTCCATTTTTATAAACATACATTTTTCTTTCATGCTGTTTAACTACAATTTTATCTGCTGCAATTTTTGGATCTACGGGTATATATTTGCATTTGCTCATATCATATAATCCACCTGGTGTTCCTGTTGCATTATATCTTGCGCATCCATTGAATATAGTTAAAGGAGCAATAAAAATTAAAGCAGATAAAATTG
>JAADEA010000168.1 GCA_013153675.1 Campylobacterota bacterium | reverse complement strand
CAATATCCTTTAGATATTTCTCTTAATTCTCTATTTTTCTCTTTTAGATAGAGCCAATAGGCTCCGCTACTTCCTATAATTATTAATAAAAGGAATATAAAGAGTAATATATCTATATTAACTCCTTTTTTGTTAAATTATATCCTATTTTCTCCATGGATAACCAAAAGTACCATTTTTAATCTTCTCTTTTAATCTCTTAATAAGTATCTTTATATCTTTTTTACTCAATTTTTTAGAATCACTTTTGCTATTTGTTAATACTTGTTCCATTCTTGCCGCTGCATTATCAAATAATAAAGGATCACTTCTAAGTAGATAGTCATAATCACAAGCTTGAATATCTATACTATTTTTTGCTCTTTTATAACATTTTATTGTATCTTCTTGTAAAAATTTAATAATTGGCTTAATTAGCTTTTGACTCTTTTTATCAATAATAGGTAATATTTTATCTCTTAATTTAGGATTTTTAAGAGCTATTTTTCTAATTCTTCTTAGTTTCATAAAAAGAGCCATTCTTTTTGGAAAATGTTCAAATAGAGCGCAATCAAATTTTTCTATACCTTCTCTATCTTGTGGAGCTACAATTTTTGCAGCAGGACAAAGAGCTAAAAATTCTGCAATTGCATCTTGTGTCTTTTTAGTAAATTTTTTTACCTCTTTTTGTGATAATTTGTTTATAGCTTTATGCTCTTGTTTTTTTAGGTTTTGAGCCATTTTTACCTTTTTTTTCTTTAAAATAGCGTTTCTAACCTCTAAAAGATACTCTTTTCTCTTTTTAAATTCCTCTTTTTTTGTTTCATTTGGCTCTAACTCTTCAAGTCTTTGCAAAGCTGCAATAAAATAGGTAAGTTTTTTAGGAGAAAAGAGCTCTTTTCCAGCTCTCCATTCAGCTTCATGTTGATGAAGAGTTCTTTCTAACTCTTCAGCAATTTTTGCCATATAAAGATAGAGTTTTTTTGCTTTTTTGGGATCTTTTTTTACTCCAATTCCTCTTTCATAAAATGTACCAAGCGCATAATATGCTTTAATTTCTCCATTTTGTGCTGCTTTAGTATATAGTTTAAGAGCCTTTATATAATCTTTAGCCTTATAGGCTCTATAAGCTTGATCACTTAAGGATTGAGAATTTAAAAGAAGAGTAGATAGTAAGAGAGTCAAAATGGTAATTGCTAACCTTTTCATATTTCGCCTTGTTAAGTGGATTTTTAATTTTATTTCAAATTATATGATTTTTTAAATTTTTGAACAATATAAAATGACAAAATGTAAGATAAATTGAGCATTTTATTCTCTTTGTTAAAAAAGTTTTAAAATAATCTATATGGTATAATCTAAAAAAATTTTAAAAGGGCATATAATAATGCAGGTTGCGCCAAGTATTCTATCGGCAGATTTTGGAAAGCTGGAACAAGAGATTATAAAAATTTGTGAAAGTGGAGCAGACTTAATCCATATAGATGTAATGGATGGACATTTTGTTCCAAACTTAACAATTGGTCCTTTGGTAATAGAGGCTATAAAAAAGGTGGCAACAAAACCTTTAGATATTCATTTAATGGTTATGAATAACTCTTTTTTTATAGATTTATTTGCACCTTTTGCTCCAAAATATATCTCTTTTCATTTAGAAAATGAGTACCATCCCCATCGAATTATTCAAAAGATTAGAAATTATGGAATCTCGCCTGCTATTGTATTAAATCCACACTCTTTGGTTGAAGATTTAAAGTATCTTTTGCCAGAACTTGATATGGTTTTATTAATGAGTGTTAATCCTGGATTTGGAGGACAAAAATTTATTCCTCAAATAGTTGACAAAATAAGCGAATTAAAAGAGCTAATAGAAAAATATAACCCTTCTTGTTTAATAGAGATTGATGGAGGGGTTAATAGTGAAAATATCTCTTTATTAAAAGAAAAAGGGGTAGATATTGCTGTGGCTGGAAGCTATATTTTTAAACATCCTAAAGGATATAAAGAGGCAATTAATCTATTAAAGAGATAATATGAGAGTAAAAATTTGTGGAATTACTAATATAGAAGATGCTCTTTTTGCTATTGAGAAGGGAGCAGATGCTCTGGGTTTTGTCTTTTATTCTAAATCACCAAGATATATCTCTATTAATAAAGCAAAAGAGCTTATAAAAAATCTTCCCCCTTTTGTCCAAAAGGTTGGATTATTTGTAAATTTGTCTCCAAAAGAGATTGAAGATATTGCATATGAAGTAAAGATAGATTTAGCTCAGCTCCATTTTGATATAGATGAAACTTTTTTAAAGAGTCTTAATTTTCCATCTCTTCCTGTAGTTAGAGCTAAAAAAGAAGAAGATATTGATAAATTTTCTAATAGATATAGACTTGTAGATGCTTTTGTTGAGAGTTATGGTGGGGAGGGAAAGAGACTACCTCTTGAATGGTTTAAAGATAGGGATAATTCAAAAATAATTATTGCAGGTGGTTTAAATCCAAATAATTTAAAAGAGTTAAAGGGATTAAATTTTTATGGAGTAGATGTTAGTAGTGGAGTAGAGGAGTATAAAGGGAAAAAAGATCTAAGAAAGGTAGAAGATTTTATAAAAAATGCAAAAGTTCTTTAAGATTTTAACTCAAAAATTTAGAAAAAATAGAGGTAAATTATCTTTTGAAGCTTTTGAGAAGATAAAGCAAAAGTATTGTTCTTATAGTGAGGATAGTTATACATTTTTGCTCTTTATTCAAGCCCTTGGTTATCCAATTGAAGAAAAAATTGATGGATTATATTATAAACCATATTTTACTCTATATAAAAAAGATACCTATTGTGTAATAGATATTGAAACAAATGGTGCAAAGCCAGGCAGATCTCAAGTAATAGAAATTGGAGCTATAAAGATAAAAGATTTAAAGGTTGTTGATAGATTAGAGACATTTGTCTCTTGTGCTTATGTGCCAGATAATATTATAGAACTAACAGGAATTACTCCTACTGATTTAATAGATGCTCCTTCTCAAAAAGAGGCTTTTTTAATGCTAAGAGATTTTTTAGAGGATAATATATTTGTAGCCCATAATGTAGCTTTTGATTATCAATTTTTAAATGAATCTTTTAAAAGGTTTGGATTAGGAGAGATTGCAAATCCTCTTCTTTGTACAATGGATTTGGCAAAAAAGAGTATAAAAGCACAAAAGTATGGTCTTGCTTTTTTAAGTGAGCATTTAAATATAAATAACCCCCAGCACCATAGAGCTTATAATGATGCTAAAATAGCCTCTCAAATAATGTTGGAATCTTTTAAATATTTACCAAATTCTATTAAAACAACTGATGAACTTATTAGATTTGTAATGGAAAAAGAGGCTAATTAAACTCTATTTTAGCTATCTCTCCTCCTATCTTTTCATAAAGATTTGTATAATAGTTTACAAACTCTTTTAGTTTTTGGTTTCTTGGAAGATAGTCGCCTCCAAAGGTAGTAGTATATCTATTTAAAAATAACTTAGCATCCTCTTTTTTAATATAACTTCTTGCTAATGAGATATATGTCTCTTTTAAAATCTCTTTAAACTCATCATATCTATCGTAATTGATAATAACTCTAAAATCATCTTCAAAATCTATCATCTTTGCTTCAAAGAGAAGTTCTAAAGTAATTAGAGCTTCACAATAATATGGCTCTACCTCTTTTAATTTTCTCCAACCAATTAAAGAGATACTCCTATATATAATTTCATCTAATAAAGGTTCAATAAGCTCATCTTTTTCATTTTCAAAAAAGCCTATAATTCCTCCAGATGTTGCTTTAAACTCTTCAATATTTTTGAAGGCTCCGCTTTTATTCATAATAGTTTCGCTATCTTCTTCTATCCATAAAATATGTCCATATTCATGCCCAATTGTAGTAATATTATATATTTGATTCCAAATCTCTTTTTTGTTAAATAAAAGATCTCTATTTTTCTTTATAAACTCTCTACCAAAAATTTTTATATCTATCTTTTTTATAGGTTTTGCCTTTTTACTCTCTCTAATATAGTCAATATATGCAAATATTTTTTTACCATATTTCATTGATATCTCTTCATCATTTGGCACAACTTGGGCACTAAATAGACCTTGAAACTCAGAACCATAAAAGAGCATAGGGGCACTTATGTATAGTTGAGTCTTTTTAAATTGTTTTAAGTTTTTATTGAATATTTTTGTAGCATCAATTCCTAATATATCAGATATATTGGCTGCTCCTTGTAAAATATACTCTTTTATATTTCCTAAATTTTCTAAAGATGGATTATTTATTCTCAAATCCCATTCTAATGCTACACTTTTTCTATATCTATCCTCATAATACTCTAAAGGATGTCCTACTTGAATAGGAGTTGTAATTTTCATCCAGCTTCTATCTACTTCGCTC
Organism: Campylobacterota bacterium; assembly: GCA_013153675.1. The sequence goes on along the minus strand of JAADEA010000168.1, from coordinate 10,892 downwards.
CAAAGCTCTATCAATTCATCTACATTTTTGTGTAAAAAAGCTTTTTTTAGTGAAGAGAAATACTCTATCCAGCTATCTTTTGCATTAAATACCTCATCATATTCATGTGATAATATTTCAATTAAGGCATTTAGAGCACTTTCAACCTCTTTTACCTCATTTTCAAAGGCTTGAGCATAAGATATTCTTTTATATCCTCCATTTTTATCTGGAATTAATACAGAATAACATCTATCTCCCTCTTCTTTGCCTCTTTTATCTAATAGCTCTTTTTCTCTTAACATTTTTATAATCTCTTCTTCATCTCCTCCAAAGAGTTCAAAGAGATCTTTATTAATGCCATTTATTACATGAGAATTCCAGCCTCTATGCCAATGACTCATAGAGATCCCAATTAAGTGGACTCCCTCAATTAATTTTCTATAAAAAGGAGTTAAAAGGGCATTTGCTTCAATCCATGCAATTAATTTTTCAAATCTCTCTATATAAAAACTACTTACAAAAATATAGGCTAAATCTCTTTTTACAATAATTTGTTCTTCTCTTAAACCTAAATTTTTCATATATAAATATAAAGAGTCATCTCTTAGACTAATAATATATTCTAATGCAGCTAAAATTGATTTGTTATCAACAGGAATTCCAATATGATCTAAAAATTTATCTACTGTAACTTTTGCTTCTAAAATCTCTTTGCCTTTTGCATATTCATACCATCTATTTAGCTCTTTTGTTCTTTTTAATACTTCATCATATATTAATTGTAGATCTTCATAAAATTTGTTTTTCATTATCTATCCCTAAGGTATCGTTTTAATATCTCTATTATACCTTTTGTAAGTTTAATTGCTTTGAATCTATGGGATATTTTAGCTTTAATGTTACTATTTAACTCTCCTAAAGTTTTATCATAACCATTAGGGATAAATATTGGATCATATCCAAAGCCTTTATCTCCTCTTGCCTCATTAATAACTATTCCATGCATCCATCCATGCACTACATACTCTCCAAGTTTAGATACTATAGCAATAGCAGCAGTATAGTGAGCTTTGGTAGATACAATATTATTTTCTCTTAATTTGTTTATAAGTTTTTCTAAATTTTCTCTATCGCTTGCCCCTTCTTTAGCATATCTGGCTGAATATATTCCTGGTTCATTATTTAGTAATGGTACTGATATACCACTATCGTCTGATATAACGATAGAATCGTCTTTTAAAAGATTATATATAGTTCTTGCCTTAATAAGAGCATTTTGGGCAAATGTAGATCCATTTTCAATAATCTTAATATCTCCTACAACCTCTTTAAAAGGTATAATATCCTCATCTAAGATCTCTTTAAACTCTCTAATCTTACCCTTATTGCCACTTGCTAAAATTAGTTTCATTTTATCAACCCTCTTTTATTGATTGAGAATTATAATGTGATAGTTGATATTTTATCTAAATTTTATTTTTTAACTTTAAGGAGAGCCTTTATGAAGGATATTATTAAAAAGAGTTGGCATTTAAGCCTTATTATTGGTATGAGATTTTTTGGTCTTTTTGTAGTAATCTCTATTCTCTCAGCCTATGCTAAAGATTTGCCAGGAGCTACTCCAACTCTTGTGGGATTAGCAGTTGGAGGGTATGCTTTTACCCAAGCTCTTTTTCAACTTCCTTTTGGTCTTTTAAGTGATAAGATAGGAAGAAAAAAGGCTTTATTAATTGGACTTTTAATATTTGCTCTTGGTTCTATTATCGCTGGAAGTGCAAATGATATTTATACACTTTTAATAGGAAGATTCCTTCAAGGAGCTGGAGCTATTGGATCTGTTGTTATTGCTATGATTAGTGATTATGTAAAAGAGGAAGAGAGAGCTCATGCTATGGCTCTTATGGGAATGGTAATAGCTTTAGCTTTTATGGGTGCAATGGTTTTTGGACCTATAATTGGTTCTATTGCAAATGGTCCATCTTCTCTTTTCTATTTAACTGCATTTTTAGCTCTCTTTTCAATTATTTTACTATTTACAGTAGTACCTGAGGCTCCAAAGATTACCCACACTTTTAGTGAAGAAGAGGCTCAATTAAAAGATATATTTAAAGATAAAGATTTGGTAAGAATGTATATTACCTTTTTATTTCATAGTTCTACTATGGCTATAGCTTTTTTCTTAATTCCTCTTTTATTAAAAAGTAAATTTCATCTACCTCTTGGAGAATTTTGGAAAATATACCTTCCTGGAGTAATTTTTGGAATTTTGGCTATGGGACCTGCTGCTATATTTGGAGAAAAATATAATAGAGGAAAAGAGGTATTTTTAATCTCTATTGCCATTATAGTTATCTCTTTTTTATTAATGGGCTTTAGCAACTCTTTATTAATTTTTGGAATAGGAGCTGTTTTATTTTTTATTGGTTTTAATATGTTTGAACCTTTACTTCAGAGCTTTGTAAGTAAATTTGCAAAAGCCCATCAAAAAGGAGCAGCATTAGGAGTAGCAAATACCTTTGCATATATTGGAATGGGAGTTGGTGCTACTGTAGCTGGAAAACTTTATGAATGGAATGGAGAAAAAGCAATTGCAATAGCAGTAGTTATAATAGGAATTGTTTGGGCTTTTTGGATTATTAAAATGAGAAATCCTGGTATTAGAGCTACTTTATATCTCTCTATAAAAGAGTATGATAGAACAAAAATTCCTCTTTTAAAAGAAAAAAATGGAATATTTGATATCTATATTAATGAGAATGAAGGAGTAATAGTTATAAAATATGATAGGGAGCTAATAAAAGAAGAGGAGATTAAAAATTTAATGAAAAATTAGCGATTCTTACTTCTTAGTTGGATTTATTGCTATAATTAAAAAAAACTTTTGAGGAAAAAGATATGGCAATAGATCTAAATGACCCCTCTTTGTATGTTAATAGGGAGTTATCTTGGCTAAGATTTAACTCAAGAGTTCTTGCTCAAACCTCACGGGAGGATTTTCCCCCTTTAGAAAAGCTAAAGTTTATAGCTATTTATGGAACAAATTTAGATGAGTTTTATATGATTAGGGTGGCTGGGCTAAAATCTTTATATAAAGCAGGTATTTTAGAGACAGGTCCAGATAAGATGACTCCTGCTCAGCAACTTGCAGCAATTAGGGAGTATATCCATAATGAAAAGCCTTTTTTAGAGACAAGATACTTAGAAATTATTGAAGAGCTTGCAAAAAATAATGTATATATTATCTCTTTTTTTGATTTAAAAGATGAGCTAAAAAGAGAAGTTAAAGAGTACTTTTTTGAGCATATCTATCCAATTATTATTCCAATTGCTATAGATGCTACCCATCCTTTTCCTCATTTAAATAATTTAAGTTTTGGAATTGCTTTAACTCTTAAAGGTAAAAGTGGAGAGATTAAACATGGACTTATAAGAATTCCAAGAATTTTGCCAAGATTTATTAAAGTTGGTAATACTTATGTTCCAATAGAGAGTGTGGTAGAACATTTTATTCCTGAGCTATTTCCTGGATTTGAAAAGATTGCCGCTGCTCCTTTTAGAATTACAAGAAATGCAGATTTAGAGATAGAAGAGGAAGAAGCAGATGACTTTTTAGAGATGTTAGAAGAGGGACTTAGATCAAGAAATAGAGGAAGTGTAGTTAGATTAGAGCTAAAAGGTAGTAGTGAAAAGAGTTTAGTAGCCTTTTTAAAGAGCCATTTGCATATAGAGGATGATGATATATATTACTATAAATATATTCCTCTTAATTTAGGATCTCTTTGGCAAATTGTGGGAGATAAAGATTTAGCCCATCTTCTTTTACCAAGTTATTTACCAAAAATATTGCCACCATTAGATAGGGAAAACCTATATACAGCAGTTGAGAAGGAAGATATCTTATTATATCATCCATATGAGAGTTTTGAGCCGGTAGTAAAGTTTATTACAGATGCTGTAAATGATCCTAATACTTTAGCTATTAGAATGACTCTATATAGAGTAGGTCCAAAATCCCCCATTGTTCAAGCTTTAATTGAAGCAGCAAAAGATGGAAAACAAGTTACAGTATTAGTTGAATTAAAAGCACGATTTGATGAGGAGAATAATCTTAGATGGGCAAAACAGTTGGAGGCTTCTGGAGCTCATGTTGTATATGGAATTCCGGGACTAAAGGTACATGCTAAAATTGCTCAAGTAATAAAAAGAGAAGATGGTAGATTAAAAAGTTATGTTCATCTTTCTACTGGAAATTATAATCCTGCAACTGCAAAGATATATACTGATGTGTCATTTTTTACCTTTGATAATGAGATAAATAGAGATGCTACTAAATTTTTTCATTTTTTAACAGGTTTTTCTACAAATATTCAATTAGATAAATTGTATATGTCTCCAAATCAGATTAAACAGAAATTATTAAAATTAATCGAAGAAGAGGCGAAGTATAAAAAAGATGGCTTTATTATTTTAAAAGCAAACTCTTTAGTGGATCAAACAATTATTAAAGCGCTATATAAAGCCTCAATGGCAGGATGTAGGGTAGAGTTAATTATTAGAGGAATATCTTGTATAAAACCACAAATTAAAGGAATTAGTGAAAACATTAGAGTATCTTCAATTATTGGAAAATATTTAGAACATGCAAGAATATATTGGTTTAGACATGCAAAGATTAAATGTTATATCTCAAGTGCAGATTTAATGCCACGAAATCTTGATAGAAGAGTAGAGTTAATGACTCCTATTATAGATCCTAATTTATCTGAAAGATTAGAGCAAATTTTAACATTACAATTAAGAGATAACTTTTTACGATGGGAGGAGCAAGAAAATGGGGAGTATATAAAAGTTGAGCCAAAAGAGGGGGAAAAGGTTATTGATTCTCAAAAGCTATTAGAGTTATATGTAACAAAAATATATAATCGCTCTCGCAAAAGAGCATCAGAACATATTAAAAAAATTACAAAAAAACTATTAAGGGATTAATGATGAGATGGAATTATAAAGAGTTAGATTACGATTCAATTAATAAAGAAGAGCTCAAAGATAAAGACTTTTTATTTTATCTTATTGCTTGTGCCTCTTTTGTAGAAATTACAAGTGATGTATATGAGAAGAATTTAGAAGAGTTTTATAGTGATGAAGAGGATGTTAAAAAATGGTTAAAAGAGGTATGGGAGCCAGAAGAGATTCAACATGGAGTGGCTTTAAGGGAGTTTGTAAAGAGAGTTTGGAGTGATTTTGATTGGGATAAGGCTTATGATAAATTTAAAAAAGAGTATCTTCCTCTTTGTACAATAGATGAGTTCCAAGATTCTAAAGCAAAAGAGATGTTAGCAAGAATGGTAGTAGAAACGGGAACAAGTACTCTTTATAAATCTATTTCTAAATTAGCAAAAGATGAAAATATTCCTCTTTTAGAAGAGTTAGCTTCAAATATTTCAAAAGATGAGGTCTATCACTATGATCAATTTTATGAGCTGTTTAAAAAATTTAATGAAAAAGAGAAGTTAGGAAGAGATGATATTGTAAAGGTTATATATGATAGATTAAAAATGATTGATGGAGAAGATGCAAAAATTGCCTTTAAAGCTGTATTTGAAGAGAAAAATCAAAGGGAGTTTAAAGAGGAGGATTATGAAGAGTATAAAAAGAGTTTAAAGGTATTTATTAAAAAATATTATCCCTATAATATGGCAATTAAGATGTTATTGCAACCTTTAAATATTAATAAAACTCTTGAGAGTGCAATGGTTCCTATTATAAAAGGTGCTTTAAAAGTTTTAGGTATATAAAGGAGTAAAATGGAACCTTTAATAATGCCTTATAATAATATCTCTCCTATTTTTGGAGAGAAGTGTTGGATTGCTCCTAATGCAACAATTATTGGAGATGTAATAATGGGAGATGAGTGCTCTGTTTGGTTTGGATGTGTAATTAGAGGGGATGTTCATAAAATTAGAATTGGAGATAGAGTAAATATACAAGATCTATCAATGATTCATGTTACCCATTATAAAAAAGAGGATAAGAGTGATGGATATCCAACAATTATTGGAGATGATGTCACTATTGGTCATAAGGTAATGTTGCATGGATGCACTATTGCAAAAGGATGTTTAATTGGTATGAGTGCAACTATTTTAGATGGCGCTTTTATTGGTGAGGAATCTATTGTAGGTGCTGGGGCTTTAGTGACTCAAAATAAAAAATTTCCTCCAAGATCTCTAATTATTGGTTCTCCTGCTAAGGTGGTAAGAGAGTTAAGTGATAAAGAGGTAGAAGAGTTATATCAATCTGCTAAAAGATATGTAAAGTTTAAAGACAGTTATGTATAAGGCAATTTTAAAAAGTATAAAAGATATTTTTTCTAAAGATGTATTATTGTTTATTTTAAAAATTTCTATATTTACAATTTTATTTTGGACTTTGATATTTTGGTTCTTTTGGGACTTTATTGAATCATTTTTATCTTACCTGCTCTCATATATTCCTTATGTAGGTAATATCTCTTTTATGCAAAAGGCAGGTGGAGTTATATTGGCTATTTTATTATTTTATATTTTAATAATTATTACACTATCTTTCTTAACTTCCATTTTTAGTGAGAAGTTAATTATAAAGCTTGCTTTTAAAAATTATAACCTTAAACCTAAATATAGAGTCTCTTTAAGTAGTTCTATATTAGCTTCTCTAAAAGGGGTTATTAAGTTTATAATAGGATTTGTTTTTCTCTTTTGGGCTATTTTTATTCCAATTATTGGAGCAATTGTTATGTTATTTTTGTGGGCTCTACTATTAAGTGACTCTTTAATAATTGATGTGGGAGCCCTTTTTTTTAGTAAGGAGGAGCTAAAATATGTCAAAAAAGAGAGTAAAATTGCTTCTTTGATAGCTTCTATTTTAAATTATATTCCAATATTAAATATTTTTTCTCCTATATTTGCCCAGATATTATTTTTGCACTTAAGTTATTCCAAAATGACAACTTTGAAAAGAGTCCAAAAAATCTGACTTTCTAAATATTTCAACTTGACATATTTTAACACTTTTAGATTAGTTAAAACTATAATAGCCAATAGATAAAAGTAATTTTTTTTCAATTAAAGGTTTTAAGATGAAAAGAGTATTGGCAGCTTTAATTGTTCCTCTTTTAATTATGGGAGGAGGTTTAAGTTATAAAATAAAAGAGAATAATTTTGCAATAGAAGCAGATTTTGTTAATAATTCAAAAAATATTATTAAAGATCTTCAATTGTATGGTAAAAATAGATTGGTTCCTCTTTGTGAAGAGAGTTATTTAGCTCCTAATGAAGAGATTAGATGTTTTAGTTTAAAAGAGAAGAGATTTTATATTAGAGGTAAAAGTTGTGATTTCTTAAAAGAGCCTTTAAATTTAGATAATGGAGATTTCCAAAAAGGTGATTTAAAAGGGTGGAATAGATGGCAAAATGTTCAGATAATAAATGATAAAAATAATTTATTAGCAAAAATATATAAAGATGAAGATATAGGATATTTATATAGGGATATTAAGGTAGATGATAAAGGGATTTATATAATCTCTTTTGATGCTAAAGCTGCTTTTGAGAATATAAATCCAGCCTCAGCTCTACTTACACCTATAAATGAAGAGGGAATGGCAGTTGGTAAATGGAAAGAGGTGAAGATTATAAGGAGTGGTTTTAAAAATTATACTCTTTCTATAAAACTTCCAGAAAATGCAGTAGCAATTAGAATACTCTTTAGCAATAATTTTTCTAACTATCTTTTAGTGGATAATATAAAGTTATTTAAAGTGGTTGATATTGATGAGGATAGTTGTGAGAGAGTGGAAGAAGAGATTAATTCAAATATAGAGCCTCTATCAAGTTCTTTTAAATCAAGAAATACACAAAAGGCTTCATTGGGAGATAGAGTTTGGTATGATGAAAATATTAATGGAATTCAAGATTTAAATGAAAGTAATTTGGGAATAGAGGGAGTGAAGGTTCATCTTTATAAAGATGGAAAAGATACAGGAATTATGACTACTACTAAAAAAGGTGGAATTTATCTTTTTGAAAATTTAGAACCAAATCATTACTATTCAATAAAAGTAGATCTACCTAAAAATTATAAAGGTTTTACTCTGCAAAATAGAGGAGATGATGAAAGTAAAGATAGGGATGTAAATGGCTTTGGAGAGAGTGATAAAGTATATCTAAAAGCAGGAGAGAATTATAGAGATTTAGATGTTGGTTTAGTATGTAAATGTGTAGCATGGATTAATATCAAAAAGTATACAAATAATCAAGATGCTAATACTCCCCCTGGAGCAATTGTTAAGGTAGGAGATAAAGTAATATGGAAATATATTGTTAGTAATACTTCTGCTGCTAAAGTTTGTGAAATTGAAGTATATGATGATCAAGAAGGAGAAATTAGTTGTCCAAAAGATTGTTTAGAAGCAAATGAATCAATGAGCTGTTTTAAAGAGGGGGTGGCAAAAGAGGGTTTATATAAAAATATGGCAAGAGTTATTGCTACTGGTCCTGGTGGACAAAAAATTACTGATAATGATCCAAGTCACTATTTTGGAGAGATTGCAAAAATCGATCTTGAAAAATATACAAATAATGAAGATGCAGATAACCCTCCAGGTGTTTTGGTGGGTGCAGGTGAAAAGGTTATATGGAAGTATGTAGTAAAAAATATAGGTAATGTAAAACTATATAATGTAGAAGTAAAAGATGATAAAGAGGGAATAATTTGCAGTGGATTTAATTTAGATATTAATGAGAGTAAAGTTTGTACAAAAGAGGGAATAGCCCAAGATAAAAGTTATGAAAACAAAGCAATAGCTACTGCAATTAGTGAATATAAAACAAAAGTTAGTGATAGTGACTTAAGCCACTATTATATATTAAGTGGCTCTTCTATTGGTGATTATTACTGGTATGATGAAAATGTAAATGGAATTCAAGATCCAGATGAACCTGGTGTGGTTGGAATGGAAGTTTCTCTTTATAATGAGCAGGGAGTTTTATTAAGAAAGATAAAAACCGATAAGAAAGGTAGATATCTTTTTGATCATTTAGAGCCTGGAAAATATAGAATAAAATGTAAACTGCCAGATACATATCTTTTTACAATAAAAGATAAAGGAGATGATAATAAAGATAGTGATGTAAATAAAGAGGGATGGAGTGATTGGATTGTATTAGGTGAAAATGATCATCAAAGAAAATGGGATTGTGGAATATTTTGCAGTTGTGATGAGTATAAATTAGAGGGAAAAGATGATAGCGATAGTTCACCTTCTTTAAATCATCTTTTTGTGTTACTTTTAATTATTTTTACTATGGTAATAGCACTTTTGGCAAGAGGGGTAAAAGAGTGACTCTCTTGCAATTTTTTATTTTTATAATTATTTTTATTTTAAAATGAAATTTTTTATTTTTAAAAGAGAGCCAAAAATAAAAATAACTCCTCCATTTTATTGGAATATTTTCAAATATACTTCTAAAAAATGGGCCTAGCTTTATATAAATATCTTTCAAAATGAAATAAATTTTATTAAATTTTAAAAACTACTTTAGAATTAACATTAGAGAAATAGGATTCTCAATGGCTAAAATATTAAAGGAGCAAAGATGAGATATCTATTTGTGTTGGCTATGCTGCTTAATTTAGTTGCAGCAGGAGGTGGCGACCTATTAAAGGTTATGGCAAAGGTAAATGGAGTATTGGTTAAAAATAGTAACAATCCTCCTACATTAGAAGCAGGTGATGTAGCTCAAATAGAATACTATATAAAAAATATGGGTGATTTACCGATTAAAAATTTAAAAGTTTCAAAATTAAAGTGTGATAAAAGCTCTTTAGGAGCAGGAGAGGAAACTTTTTGTGGTAAAAAAGAAAAAAGTGTAGAAAGAGGAGTTAATAAAGAGATTATTAATGCGGAAGCTAAAAGTTGTAAAATTAAAAAATCGTTATTGAAAAATTCTACTTATACTTTTGAAGATAACTCTTTAGAGAAATTTAATATCAATATGGAAAGTCATATTATAGATATTAAAGGTGCTCAAGGAAAAAAAGCTTTATTAGTAGCTTTTGATGATGGAATCAATAGCGGAGAGAGTGATTTAACAATAAAGATAGAACCTCATAAAAGCTATATGATTACTCTTTTAGCATCAAAAAAAGAGTTAGTTGATGGTAAAGATCCATTTATTAAAATTGAATATTTAGATAGTAAGAAAAATCCAATTAAAAAATATATTGCTTCTAAAGATATTAATAATGAATATTTAATTGATGGATTTAAAAGTTATACTTTATCACTTAGAAAAGCACCAACTAATAGTAGATATTTAAAAATTACTTTCTCTACATTAGAAAATGCTCAATTATTAGTGGATAATTTAAAAATTTATACCTATAAAGCTTTAAATAATTGTAAGAGAGTTTCTTCTAAAAATAAAATTGTCTTTATTGGAAAGCTTACTCAAGATCTATCTAATTTAAATAAAATGAAACCAGAGTGTAGTAGTTGTAATGACTGTGGATGTAGTGGATGTCATGCAGTAGTTGGAGATTGGGTATGGAATGATTTAAATAGAAATGGTATCCAAGATGGTGGAGAGCCAGGTGTTGCTGGTGTTAGAGTGCATCTTTATACTTCAAGTGGAAAGCATGTTGCTTCTACTGTGACTGATTCAAGTGGTCACTACTATTTTAGGAATGTGTGTAAAGGAAAATATAGAATTAAATTTGACGTACCATCTGGTTGGACAGTAAGTCCAAGAGGAAGAGGAGGGGATGGATATAGAGATTCTAATGCTTATTCAAATGGATGGACAAATGCTTTTGAGATTTTATATGTATATCATTACTTTCCATGTATGGATATGGGAATTTATAGAAAT
>JAADEA010000161.1 GCA_013153675.1 Campylobacterota bacterium | reverse complement strand
TGGAGAAAATAGTTATGGTAGAGTTGAAAAATAGATATGAAATATAGTGAAGATATGAAAATTTTGGAACATCTCTTACCATTATATTTTGTATTCCAAAAGATGAGATTTTAGTAAAAATAATAATATAACTTAATATAAGGGCAAATTCTCCATAAGTCTCTTTTGATACAAAAAAAGATGTTCCAAGTTCAAAGGTAAACTTTAATAGTTTTGCAATCACATTTAAAAGGGAAATTTGAATTAACTCTACCATAATTATGTTCTCCTTTTTTTTACTCCCGTTTTGGGTAAAAACCCTAAAAATTAGGGTTTTTGATATATATGAATTGCATTTTTTAACACATGTCCAATTGGAGCGTTTACATCTCCACCTGAGTGATTTATTCCTTCTAAGATATGAAGTTTTCCATCTATAACTTCGATACCTCTTGGGTCATATACTCCATTATCTCCCATAGAGTAGATGTTTAGAGTCTCTTTTGTAGCCCAATCTACTTTCATAAGTTCAAAATTTGAGGTAGTAACCCAAAGGTATGTTCCATCATAAGCTAATCCCACAATTTTTCCAGTTGGAGTAGTATATAGAGGAGTTGATGAGGTAATTGCATTTGAATTAAAGTCATAGGTATATAGAGATTTTAGCTGTGCTACTATAAAATTTCCATCTATAAATATTGCAGCTGGATATTCTATTCCATTTAGTTTTTTATAATCACTAAGTGCAAAAGGGTCACTTGTGCTATTTCTTGTTAGTTTAAAGATAGCAGGAGTCCCTGGTGCCATTCCTGTTAAGATATAAAATGTATCATTTGCAGAGTCATAAGCTACTGATTCAATATCACAAGCACCGATATATTCACCATCTGAATCATGTCTACATTCACCAATATCTGATGCAAAGTTTCCTAAATCTGTATCTTTAATTATAGATTTAATAGTTTTTGTGGTATAGTCCATCTCAAATACTTGATGAGAGTCATCATCTGTTATCCATAGAGAGTCATTTGCATTAATATATAAAATTGATTCTGCATCTCTTAGTTCTTCTAGTCCTGCAATTTCAGATAACGCTATACCTCCAATTTCTGCTAAATCTTTATTATTTCTAATGCTAAATTGTTGAGTTTTTAATAGGCTACTTTCACACCATTGATTTGGAGAGCTAAATGTGCTAATTGATTGATTATTAAAATCATCTCCATAGTGAAAGTCAAAAGGTGTGGTTTCTGCTGTTGGTTCTGCTTTTAGTTTATACACCTCTGTGTTGTCTACTACGCTTTTCCAGACGCCTTCTCCTGATGGTGCAAGGAGTGTTTTTGTGTTATCTGCACTCATAATAGATATTGAAATATTATTATCATTCGTTTTAAAACTTCCAGTTGTATCTGTTAAATCATTTATATTGATATTTAATTTCCAATCATTACCTGTAGGTTTAAATGGATGATAACTCATATCTGTTGGTTCTTCTGAAATAGTGACGATTGTTCCTTTTCTAAGATATGCCAAGCTTAATAGTTCTGGAATTTTTCCTGTAAAAATTTCTGAGCAGTTTTCTTTTATCTGGATTTTTGCATTTTGTAGATTTGTATAGTCACTAGTTACTACGAATTCAGCCCAAATTCCACCATTTCCAGCAACTGTTCCAAAGTAGTTATCACTTCCATCACTTTTTAGATATTTATCGCTAGCTACTGCATTATATTCATTTAAAAGTAGAGAGTGTCCTTTTGCTCTAAAGTTCTTTTCTAAAGCGATAAGTCTTATTGATGTTAGGTTTTGTTCTACTAAATTTCCATTTGCATCTTTCCAGTGGTTTGGAGTTCCAAATGTGCTTAGTGCCTGTTGGTTATTGTCATCACCATAATATGATGTATCTGTTGGTTCAATGCTAGATGATGGATTTGCTTTTAATTTAAAAACTTCTGTTGAGTCTATATTATTTGTTGTAATTCCTTCACCACTCTCAGGCATAATTATAATATCCCCACTACCTGATTTTAGTGAAATATTATTTTCTGTTTCATCTATTTTAAATTCCCCTTCAATTGTATTTAAATCATTTGAGTTTATATTTATATTCCAATCATCATTACAAGGGTCAAAAGGGTTATAGCTTAAATCAGTTGGTTCTGTATCAGAGATTGTAAGAATTGTTCCACTTCTTAAACTTGATAGAGCAGTAATATTTGGAAGAGTTGCTCTATATATTTCATTATTACCTCTTTTTATTTTTAACTCTGAACCTCTTAAATCTAAATTATCTCTTAAGATTACAATCTCTAGCCAATTGCCACCATTTCCCTCAATTCTTCCAAATTTAGTGTCATATCCATTATCTTTTAGATAATTATTGCTTCCAACAGCATCATATTCATTTAATAGAACCATTTTATTTACACTACTATTTATATCTCTTAATTGGGAGAAGTCTTGGGTGTGTTGTTGGTCATTACTATCTATCCACTGGTTTGGTGCTCCAAATGTGCTAATTATCTGTTTTCCTGATGCATCATCTCCATAAGCTGAATCATCTGGTTGAATTAATGCTGATGGTTCTTTTTTTAGTTTAAAAACTTCCTCATCATCAATTCCCCACCCCTTTACAATTTCTCCAGAGTGTGGCATTAAGATACTTTTATCAATAGCCTCTATCCATATATCCATAGTTAAATCTGATATATCAAAACTTCCACTTTTATTTACTAAATCATTTACATTTATATTTATATTCCAATCTGGATTCGAATCATCTAGTGGATTATAGGATAAATCTGTTGGTTCATTTGAAATTGTAATAATTGTCCCTTTTCTAAGATATGCTAGTTTTGTTAAATCTGGGAATACTCCACTAAATAGAGGAACTCCTTTACTTCTTTCTATTTTTAGTGTAGCACCTCTTAAGTCTAAAAAATCCTCTGTTACTGCTAACTCTATCCAATCTCCTCCATTCCCATTTACATCTCCAAAGTGTGTATCATATCCATTGTTTTTTAGTTGTTTATCTGGAGCCACTGCATTATATTCGTTTAAAATAACACTATATGCATTTAAATGTAGGCTACCTATTGTTGTCATTAGCAATAGAGTAGTAGTTAATTTTTTATTCATTTGTATTGTCCTTTATAGTAAAATTCATATTACGATGTTATTATATATTATTTCGTATTAAAAACAAATAATATATGATATATAATATTAATAAATATTATACATATAAAGCAAAAATATGTTACTATTTATTAAAATTGCAGGAGATTGCTATGAGTCTATTAATATCTATTATATTAATAATGTTAGCAGTTGCTATATATATTTTAAAGATATCAGAAGAGAGCTATATG
>JAADEA010000122.1 GCA_013153675.1 Campylobacterota bacterium | reverse complement strand
ACTAATCTCATCAATAATAATTAAATCTAAAGAAGATAGAATCTTTTTTAACTCCTCTAAACTATCTTTTGAAGCTCTTTTATCAACCTCTTGAAGCTCTTCTAAAGATGAAGCAATATTAAATTTAAAAAAGCTATGAATAGTATATCCACCAATATTAAAAGCACTAATACCAGTAGAACCTAAGGAGAGAAAATTTACTCTATTTGCTTTTAATTTTTCAATAAGTTTTAAAATTGTATAACTTTTTCCACTTCCTGCTTTGCCAGTTAAAAAGATATTTTTATTTTTAGAGAGATTAAATAGTTCATCTACCATAGCAAAAGAGGGCAAAAGCCCATTAAGAGATCTGCTTAGCTACCTCCGCAGCAAAATCTTCCTCTTTTTTCTCAATTCCTTCTCCAAGCTCAAAGCGAATATAATCAACTAACTTAGCTTCTCCTCCTGCCTCTTTAGCTACCTTCTGGAGATACTCTTTAACACTCAATTTATCATCCATTACAAACTTTTGATTTTCTAATGTATTATCTTGAAGAAATCTCTTAATTTTACCTGGAATAATCTTTTCTAAAATATTTTCTGGTTTACCCTCTTTTAATAACTGCTCTCTTGCAATCTCTTTCTCTTTTTCAATAATCTCTGCTGGAACTGACTCTTCATTTAGATACTTTGGATTCATTGCAGCTGCATGCATTGCTATATTTTTAAGTGCCTCTTTAATTTTAGGACAAATCTCTTTCTTATCACATTTTGCTGCTACTAAAACCCCTACTCTACCACCAGCATGCACATATCCATTAATAGCTATATCATCTCCACCTTCAATTACAGCTACTCTTCTAATAACTAAATTTTCCCCAATTGTAGAGATTTGAAATGCTAAATACTCCTTAAATCCCTCTCCTTTAAACTCACTCTCTAAAATAGCTTCACTACTATGTAGTGAGTTAGCAAAAGCATGCTCTAAAGTCTCTTTACCAAAATTTTGAAACTTCTCATTTTTTGCAACAAAGTCTGTTTGAGAATTGATCTCAATCATCATACCTTTATGATCTTCAATCTTCATAAAGATACTTCCCTCAGCCGCTACCTTTTCAGCTTTTTTAGCAGCAGCACTAAGTCCCTTTTTTCTTAGCCACTCAATTGCTTTATCCATATCTCCATCAGTAGCAGCTAAAGCCTTTTTACAATCCATCATTCCAGCATTAGTGATTTCTCTAAGCTTTTTAACATCTTTTGGACCAAAATTTGCCATTTAATCTCCTTCTTTCCTTACTTTTGAGCTGCTAACTCTTTTGCATGCTCTACACTCTCTTTAAAATCACCCTTAAATTTATATACCTCTTCCATTTTTTGAATTTGTTCTTCACTCATATTTGCTACATCTTCAAAAGTATAGATCCCCTCTTCATTTAACTTTTGAGCATAAACTTTACCAATTCCTTTTATTTTAGTAAGATCATCTCCCTTTTTCTCCTCTTTTGCCACCTCTTCATCACTTACATTTTTAGCTTCCTCTTTTACCTCCTGAACAATCTCCTCTTTTAACTTTTCATCCTCTTCTTTACTAAATTCCCCCTCTTGGCTTGCTTCTGAGTTCTCTTTTACCTCTTCTGAAACTTCTCCCTCTTGACTTAGAGCTTTTCCTTCAATAATAGCATCAGCTATCTCTTTACAAAATAGATTAATAGATCTAATTGCATCATCATTTCCAGGAATTGGATAATCAATCAAATCTGGATCACAGTTTGTATCAAGAGGAGCAATAATTTTAATTCCCATTCTTCTTGCCTCTTTTACTGCAATATGCTCTTTTACTGCATCAATAATAAAAAGCATATCAGGCAAGCCATTCATATATCTATAACCCTCAAGATAGCTAAGTAGTTTTTCTTTTTTTCTTCTAAGCATTAAAGCTTCTTTTTTAGTCAAAAGATTAATTTGACCACTCTCTTCCATTTGCTCAATAAGTTCAAGTTTTCTAATAGATTTTTTAATTGTTTGATAGTTTGTAAGCATTCCACCAAGCCATCTTGTAGCAACATAAGGCATTCCACATCTTTGAGCATGCTCTTTAATAGCAGCTTGAGCTTGTTTTTTAGTTCCTACAAAAAGGATAACTTTACCTTCACTTGCAGCCTCTTTTACTATTTCATAAGTCTTTTTAAAATATTTTAATGTCTTTTGTAAATCTATAATATAGATATTCTTTCTTACTCCAAAGATAAACTTTTTCATCTTTGGGTTCCATCTTCTTGTCTGATGCCCAAAGTGTACACCGCACTCTAAAAGATCTTTCATTGTTACCATAAAATAACTCCTTGTATAAATTTAGGTTTACCCCTCTGCAGCCATTAACGCAAAATGCGCAACCTAATCAAGGAATAACTGCATGAGTAGTATTAAACGGGGGCAATTATATCTAAAAAATATAAAAATAAAATTTAATAATTTAAATTTTAAGGAATATATGTATCTAATCTTTTAAACCATCCTCTTCTAAAGCGCCAAAGCCTCCTCTCTTTTGGAGCAATCTTTATTAATCTATCTAAAATATATCTTGCAGAATCTCTAAAAGCTCTATATTTATTTTTATATGGATCCATATATTTTAAAACCTGAAATAATCCCCATCCCTTTCCTTGATACCTTTCACTCTCTAAAACTCCATCTCCTTTAAAATTGATATAATCTATTAATATATATGCTCCTTGAGGATCTATTGTTCCATCTTTTTTATATAAAAGTCTATTAAAGTTATATGCAATTAATCTTTTTAATTTTTTACTCTTTGCATAATTTAATAATTTTGGATATGCATCTACTAATCTTTTTAACATAAATTTAGCTTGTAAATCTTTCGTTTTATATAAAAAGTCTGTTAACTCTCTCATTCTTTTTGTATTTTTTATTTTTGCTTCTTTCCACTCTTTATAAGAGTTCCATACACAATAAGAGTTTGGAGTAAGCCATTTAGGAGGTTTTGCTCCTTCCTTAATAATATATTTCAACATTGCTGGAAAAGCATGAAAGAACCACATAGGTTTATCTTTAGTAAACCATATAAAATGCCCTATTCCTAAAGAGGCAAACTCTTCTCCCTTATTCCACCAAACCAAATAACTCTTTTTCCCTGCACCCTCATTTTGCCAAATCTTATTTGCAATAATATTTAAATCTTTTTTTGAAAGATTAATCTCTAAAGAGAATAAAAAAATATTTAAAGATAAAATAAAAAGTAAAACTCGCATGAACTTCTCTTTTTAATAAGAAGTTTACCATAAAAATCGGAAGTATTTTAAAAAGACTCCCAAGATGGGAGTATTAAAAGAAGAACTATTTAATTAATTCAAAAGGATTTTCAATAACTCTTTTTCTATCTACAAT
>JAADEA010000160.1 GCA_013153675.1 Campylobacterota bacterium | reverse complement strand
GGAGTTACTTCTACAGAATCTATCTCTCCATCTTCCATGGAAGGATACTCTACTATAAAAACTGCTATTGAGATTCCCTCTACAACTGAGAGCTCAAGCTCTACAACCCAAACCAATACAGGTGAAGTATTAGAGGTCACCTCTCCTTATTTTATAAAAAAGATTGAGAATGTAGGAGGAACAAACTTATTTACTCTTAATGTAGAAGAGACAAAAGATATATATTTAGTAGTAACTTCCCATTTTGATAATCAACTAGTAAGTGCTAGTGAAAATATAGCAAGTAGTAGTATTACTCCAGTAATTTTAAAAGAGATTAAAGAGGAGAGAGATTTAGGAATTTTAAAAAAGGTAATAGATTTTAGAGAAAAAGCCTATGAGCTGCTTAAAGAGAGTGAAGAGAAGAGTTATAGAGTCACAAAAATAGCAAGAGAGGTATCTCAAGGTGATGAGGAGTATTTTTGTGTAGATATTGATATGGATGACCCTAATAGATGTATAGATTACAGAAAAGCAACAGCTCAAAAGGTAATTATTAGTGATACTAGATATGGGGAGAAGACGTTAGTTATTTGGGTAGAGGATAGCGAGTATCCATCTCCTATTAATGATGAGTTGATAAATAACTTAGCAAATATCTTCTTAAAGGAGGGAGGAGATAAGAGTGATGATATATATGATTGGGAGACCAATGTTTATGGTGAAGAGTGGGGAGATACTGGTAAGTCTAATTTAATTGAGCCAACTGATATTATTGATATTTTAGTATTTGATATGGGAAATGAGCTTATTGCTGGCTATTTCTGGTCTAAAGATAATTTTACAAAAGAGTATTTAAACTCTTCAAATGAAAAGATAATGTTTTATATTAATTCTCAGTTACTTGCAAAAGATGAAAAAGAGGCTCATACAACGTTAGTTCATGAGTTTCAACATATGATAGCTTTTTATCAACGCGCAGTATTAAAAGATATTATGGATGAGACTTGGTTTAGTGAAATGTTATCAGAGTCAATTGAGGATCTATTAGCAGTAAATATTGAGTATGATGGACCAAGAAATGTTAGCTATACAGATGGGAGTGCAGGAGAGATTGGTAATAGTGGAGGTTTATCGCAAAGATTTGTGGAGTTTAATAAATATAACTATGTGCCTCTTCCAACTTGGGGAGTATTTCCAGGAGATTATGGAAAAGTTAGTGCATTTGGAGCATATCTTTCAAGAAATTTTAATGGAGCAGAGGTTTTACACAATATCTTTTATAGCAATAAGAGTGGAAAAGATGCTATTTTAGAGGCAACTAAACTTAGTGATTTTAATGATTTATTGGCTAGATGGGCAACTGCAGTTATTCTTTCAGATAAAACAGATGCTCCAGATGGTTTAAGATATAACTTTGGAGATTTTAAAGAGGTAGAGTATAATGGAATAACTTATAAATTAGGCTCTATTAACTTTTTTAATTATGTGGTGCCTCCAACAATGTTAGATGAAAAGGTAATGTATAAAGATGCTAACTTTTATCATGAGGTTGGAAAAGGAGTTAGTGGAAGAGTTGATGTAAAAGTAGAGATAGGAGGGGGAGGAGATATTACTATTATTGCTAAATAGTAGTTGTAAATTTAATAAAGTTTTGGTATAATTTTAGCTGCCCCTTTTGGAACTATGCAACGAGGGTGTAAGGCAACGGGTCAGGACGGGAACGTAGCAGCCCACCTTATGCCTTCGTGTGCCATAGTCACCCGAAAGGGGTTTTTACTTTCACAACTCTTTCTTTTAATAAATCCGTAATATCTGCTTAGAGGGGTGTCCGAGTGGCTTAAGGAGCACGCCTGGAACGCGTGTGTAGCGTAAGCTACCGTGGGTTCGAATCCCATCCCCTCTGCCAAATGCCTTATTTTCACGCTTCTGATAAAATTATGGTATAATTATACTACTTTATTAAAATAGAGGGTTGAGAATGTATGATGTGCTACAAAACAAAACAGTTCTTTATGTAGAAGATGACAAGACGGTTAGAGAAAATATTAAAGAGATTTTAGGAGAGTTTTTTAAAAAGGTCATTACAGCAGGTAGTGGAGAAGAGGGGTGGCTAAACTATAAAAAAAATAAAATAGACCTAGCCATTGTGGATATTGAGTTGCCCGGATTTAATGGGTTGGAGTTAATCAAAAAGATTAGAAGTGAAAATAAAGACCTCCCTATTGTAGTTGTATCTGCCTATACTAAAACAGACTATCTTTTAGAGTCAGTAGAGTTAAAACTAGATAAATATATTGTAAAACCTTTTACCTCTAGAAAGCTATATGAGCTTTTAATGAAGCTAGAGAGTGAGTTTAGTGAACATGCCTATATTGACCTTCCTAAAGGTGCAAAGGTTGATACTACAAGAAGTGTAGTAATATATAATGATAAAGAGTATCCTCTAACTTATAGAGAGCTACAGATGTTAAAAATATTGGCAGAGAAGAAGGCAATTACTTATGAAGAGCTTCATACTTTATGGAGTGAGGTTCCTACTGATAATGCAATTAGGTCTTTTGTTAAGCAGCTTCGAAAAAAACTTCCTGAAGGATTAATTAAAGTTAGGTCCAAAATCGGATATGTATTAGAAGGCTAGTAGATGCAGTTTACTGATACTACTAAAAAAGTAATTGCATATATTCTTGCCTTTCCTGCAATTACTCTACTCTTATATGCTATAATATCTTATTATATTTTTTTTGTTTATCAAAGTGAAAACAATAAGATAATTTTGGATACTCAAACAAAAACGCTCTCTTCAATATATAAATCCTCTTTAATTACTAAAGTTAACTCCTTAGATAAAGTTTTGGGTAAAAAGAGAGATAATAAAGAGATTTTAGAGTTTTTAAAGAGTATTAATCTATATGATAATAGTACAATAGTTATTTTAGATAAAGATAATAAAATTATATATAGCAGCCATCCAGTCAAAAAAGATTTACTAAATAAATTTCAAAATATTAAGGGTAATCGTTTTTATGAAGATGATAAATATATAGCCTACTCCTCTTCTAAAAATAATAAGGGGCTTAAAGTTATTGGATTTGTAGATAAAGATATTTATCTATCGCGCCTAAAGAGTCTAAAAGAGCAGCTTTCAAAAAATGCACAAGAGTCTATTAGAAATAGTCTTTTAATTTTAGGGATAATGTGGTTTGTAACTTTAGGGCTCTCCATATTTATTGCACGCGTGGTATATAATAAGCTTCAAACCTATAAAAAGGCTCTTCACGATAGTAATAAGAGTATTATTTTTCAATCTCGTCAAGCTATGTTAGGAGAGCTTCTTCCAATGATTGCTCATCAGTGGCGCCAACCTATTAATAAGATTGCATCTGTATTGATGAGGATGAGGTTTGAGCTAGCAAAAGATA
>JAADEA010000102.1 GCA_013153675.1 Campylobacterota bacterium | reverse complement strand
GATGTTTCATTAGAATCCTCTACCTCCTCTTTTTGAGGAGGTTTATTAATCATCTTAGCATAAGAGAGTATCTCTTCTCTTTGAGAGTTTAAAGATTGGCATCTATTGCAGTGTCGCAAATATGCGTAAACCATTTTGCCTCTTTAAATCAAAATAACACTATCATATTAACACTTTTTGATGAAAAAATTCTTAAAAAAGGAAAATTTTTTCGCCAATTTTTACAAAATAGTTCAATTTGTGTAAAATTATAAAAAAGGAGAGTAGATGGAGAGAGAACTTACTCATATTAATGAAAAAGATAGACCAAAAATGGTTGATGTAACTCAAAAAAAAGTTACTTCAAGAGAGGCAATAGCCTCTGGAGTTATTAAAGTTTCACATGAAGCATTTTTGGTAGTAAAGGAAAATAGAAATAAAAAGGGTCCTGTTCTTCAAACAGCAGTAATTGCTGCTATAATGGGAGTAAAAAAAACTTCAGATTTAATTCCTATGTGCCATCCTTTAATGATTGGAGGGGTAGATGTAGATATTGAAGAGTTAGAGGATTTGCCCGGTTTTAAAATATATGTAAAGGTTAAAGTAGATGGGAAAACAGGAGTAGAAATGGAAGCATTAACAGGGGTTTCAATAGGGCTTTTAACAATTTATGATATGTTAAAGGCAATTGATAAATCTATGGAGATTAAAGAAATAGTATTAGAGAAAAAGAGTGGTGGAAAGAGTGGAGATTATATTAGAAAGGAGCAAAAATGAAGTTTGTAGATAAAGATGGAAATGAGGTAAAGTTGGAATATCCAAGAGAATGGGGATTTAAAATTATAGGAAGAGATAAAGAGAAATTAAAAGATGCAATAAAAGAGGTTTTAAAGGATAAAGAGCATACTACAAAAGAGGGAAATAGTTCTAAAAGTGGTAAATTTCATACTATGAATGCTACTTGTCAAGTAAATAGCCAAGAGGAGAGAGATAGGCTATTTAAAGCTTTTAGTGATCATGATGATATTGATATAGTCATTTAATTTTCCTTAGATATAATTGGCGAAAAATTAGAGTAAGGAAATAGATGCAAAAGGTTAAAAATATTGCAGTAATTGCCCATGTTGACCATGGAAAGACTACATTAGTAGATGAACTTTTAAAACAGAGTGGAACTTTAGATGAGCATCAAGAGTTAGCAGAAAGGGCTCTTGATAGTAATGAGTTAGAGAGAGAAAGAGGAATAACTATACTTTCTAAAAATACTGCAATTAAATATAAAGATCATACAATTAATATTATTGATACTCCAGGACATGCTGATTTTGGAGGAGAGGTAGAGAGGGTTTTAAAGATGGTAGATGGGGTATTACTTTTAGTGGATGCTCAAGAGGGAGTAATGCCTCAGACTAAATTTGTATTAAAAAAGGCAATATCTTTAGGATTAAAGCCAATAGTTGTAATTAATAAAATAGATAAGCCAGCTGCTGATCCTGAGAGGGTGGTAGATGAGGTTTTTGATCTTTTAGTAGCTCTTGATGCAAATGAGGAGCAATTAGAGTTTCCAGTAATATATGCTTCTGCTAAAAATGGTTATGCAAAGTGGGATTTAGATGATGAAAATAGTGATCTAACTCCTCTTTTTGAGGCAATTTTAGAGCATGTTCCATATCCAAGTGGAAGTGCTGCTGAGCCTACGCAAGCTCAAGTCTTTACTCTTGATTATGATAATTTTGTTGGAAGAATAGGGATAGCAAGAATATTTAATGGGAGATTAAAAAAGGGTGATGAGTATTTACTTTTAAAAGCTTCAGGAGAGAGTAAAAAGGGAAGAGTTACAAAGTTAATAGGATTTATAGGACTTGAGAGGGTAGAGATAGATGAGGCAGAAGCGGGTGATATTGTAGCAATAGCTGGTTTTGGAGATATTGATGTAGGAGATACTATTGCTTCTAAAGATAAACCAATAGCTCTTGATCCTCTACATATTGAAGAGCCTACATTATCAGTTATTTTTAGTGTAAATGATGGTCCTCTTGCTGGTATGGAGGGAGAACATGTAACATCAAATAAGATTAAAGAGCGTCTTGAAAAAGAGATGGAAAGAAATATAGCTATGAAGATGGAGCCAATTGGGGAGAATAGCTTTAAAGTATCTGGAAGGGGAGAGTTACAAATTGGTATTTTAGCTGAGAATATGAGAAGAGAGGGGTTTGAATTTTTGATCTCTCGTCCAGAGGTTCTTATTAAAGAAGAAAATGGGGTTAAATATGAGCCTTTTGAACATTTAGTAATAGATATTCCCCAAGAATTTCAAGGAAGTGTTATTGAAAAACTTGGAAAAAGAAAAGCTGAAATGACCTCTATGACTCCGATGCCAGATGGAAGTGTAAGAATAGAGTTTGAGATTCCAGCAAGAGGTTTAATTGGATTTAGAAGTGAATTTTTAACAGATACAAAAGGAGAAGGAGTAATGAACCACTCCTTTTTAGAGTTTAGACCATATAGTGGGCATGTAGAGAGTAGGACACAAGGTGCTCTTGTTTCAATGGAGGATGGAGAGGCAGTTGGTTTTGCTCTTTATAATTTACAATCAAGAGGGGTGCTATTTATAAAACCTCAAGATAAAGTTTATAATGGAATGGTAATAGGGGAGCACTCTCGTCCTGGTGATTTAGAGGTTAATCCAATAAAGACTAAACATCTTACAAATATGAGAGCAGCTGGTAGTGAGGATGCTATTAAACTTGTTCCCCCACGAATATTAACTCTTGAGGGAGCATTAGAGTGGATAGAAGATGATGAGCTTGTAGAGGTAACTCCAAAGAGTATTAGGATTAGAAAGAAATTTTTAGATCCTGCCCAAAGAAGAAGAGTACAAAGAGAGAAAAAGAGATCTAAAGAGTCTTAAAGAGAAATTTTTAGATCTCTTCCTTTTCATATTTTAACTCTTTTTTCGTTTTGCCAGATAATTTACCAATTTTTTCTATTTTAGATAAAATATTCCCTCTTCCATTTTTTATTTTACTATCTGCGCTCTCCCACGCATCAATTGCATTTAATAATTTGCTTTTAATAGTTAAAAACTCTTCATAAAATGCTACAAATTTATCATGTAAATTTGCTGCTTCTCTTGCAAGAGCTGCCATATTTTCATCTTGTTTGGCAAGTTTCCAAAGTTGTGAAATAGTCTTTAGGGTTGTAAATAGAGTTGGAGGCGTTACTACTGCTACTCCTCTTTCAAAGGCATATTCAAATAGTTGAGGATCACTCTCAAGAGCCATAATATAAGCTCCCTCAATTGGTATAAACATTAAAGTAAATTCTGGAGCTTTAAGTTGGCTAAGTTTATGGTAATTTTTGGCAGCAAGTTCATCAATATGTCTTTTAATGCTTGCTCTATGAGCTCTAATATATTTTTCTTTCTCTTTTTCATCTTCACACTCTATAGCTTTAGAGTATGAAACTAAAGAG
>JAADEA010000008.1 GCA_013153675.1 Campylobacterota bacterium | reverse complement strand
ATTGGAGATGGAAAGATATTTGTATTGCCAGTTGAGAAGGTAATTAGAATTAGAACTGGTGAAGAGGATGAAGAGGCTCTTTAAGCCTCTTTTATCTTTTTAAAATAAGCTTAAATTGATATTATTTGAGTTATTTTAAAAGGATAAAGGAGATAGGTTGAGAGTATATGGAATTAAAACATGTGGAAGTGTAAAGAAAGCTTTAAAGTTCTTTAAAGATCATAATATTGATTATGAATTTGTTGATTTTAAAAAAGAGCCAGTAAATTGTGAAAAGATAGATTACTGGATTAGTAAAGTTGGAGTAGATAAACTATTAAATACAAGAGGTCCAAAATATAGAATGTTAAAGTTAAAAGAGTTAAATTTAGATGATAATGGTAAAAGAGAGTGGCTTTGCAAAGAGAATCTTTTAATAAAACGTCCAGTTATTGAGATTGGTGATGATCTAATTGTAGGATTTGATGAAGAGGAGTATAAAAGGCGCTTTTTATAAAAATTAGCCCTTTGGCTAATTTTTGGTCTCTTCTAAGATCTTTTTTTTAAATCTTTCACATTCTTTTTGTAAATGTTTTAGATCTTTAGAGTTATCAATAATAAAATCTGCCATCTCTTTCTTTTTTTCTATATCCATTTGAAGGGCTATTCTTCTTTTTGCTTCATCTTTAGATAAATTTTCTCTTTTTATTAATCTCTCTAACTCTATCTCTCTTGGAGCATATACCACAACACTTTTACTAAAAGGATATTTTTCTCTCTTCTCAAAAAATAGAGGAAGTTCAATAAGATATGGCTTTTTAAATTCCTCTTGTCTTTTTGCTTGAGATAGTATCTCTTCTCTTATTAGAGGATGTAAGAGATTTTCTAATTCTTTTAATTTCTCTTTATTATTAAATACAATCTCTCCTAAAGCTTTTCTATCTACTTGATTATCTTTAATTACCTCTTTGCCAAATAACTCTTCTATTTTATTAATTTGTTGATTTAATATTTTATGAGCTATTTTATCTGCATCAATAACCCTAAAACCGAGGAGTTTTAGGATATTTGAAGCAGTGCTTTTACCAGTAGCAATAGAGCCTGTAATTACTATGCCATATTTAAAGCTCATCTTTTAATAATTCCTAAAAACTCTTTATATATAAATGTAGGAAGGCTAAAAGAGCAAATAGCTATATCGCTATTATAATATTTAAATCCATCAGTCAATTCTGCTCTTTGAAGATTAATATCTGCAGTTGGATGGTAAAGTTTGCTAAGAAGCAGCATATAGTTAGTTGTTAGTTTATTGTCTAAAGTATCATATCTATATGGCATAACTATGTTGTATAGAGGTGTAACGATTTTTAACTCCTCTTTTGCTTTTTGGCTCTCTGTAAAAAGATTACTCATA
This sequence comes from Campylobacterota bacterium, assembly GCA_013153675.1. Next base: position 2,086 of record JAADEA010000008.1, on the reverse strand, counting down.
AGAGTAGAGATTAATCCATCTTCATTTAGTCTTTTGGTAATTTCAATCCAAAAGGTTTTATCTACTTTAAAAGGGACATTAATAATAATTAGATCAAATTTCTCATCTATATTTTGGAGTTGATCAATTTTGATCTCTACAATTTTTTCAAATTTTAAAAGCTTATATTTATTTAGCTCCTCTTTTAACTCTTGATTTGATTCTATTAACAAAATACTTTTTGGCTCTTTATGGGTATTAATAGGGATATGAGTTAACATTTCATATTTGATAAAGTCTAAATTTTCCATTGGCTATAATTCCTTATTAGAAAAATTAATCAGATTTTAGCAAAAAAGAGGAGTAAAAAAGTTAAATAGGAGAAAATTACTCATGAATAATCAAGAGGTTACAAATTTGGACAGATGTTTTGATGAAATTGTAGATTTTAGATTTGCTTGCAAAAAGTTTAAAAAGGGAGAAGTTATCTCAAATGAGGAGATCTTTAAAATATTAGAAGCTGGTAGATTAGCCCCCTCTTCATTTGGTATGGAACCCTGGAGATTTATTGTAATAGAAAATCAAAATTTAAAAGAGAGATTAAGAGAAGCTTGTTGGAATCAGCCTCAACTTAGCGATTCCTCTTTTGTTATAGCAATAGTAGTAGAAGTAGAAAGGATTCAAGATCCACAAGAGATAGCTAAAAATTTTATAAGAAGAGGTTTAGATAGTGATGCTACCTTTAAATATATAAATAGATATAATGACTTTATCTCTGCTTTGCCATCTGTTTATGAGTGGGGTGCAAAGCAATGTTATTTAGCAGCAATGGAGATGATGTTAAAGGCTGCTTCATTAAAGATAGATAGTTGTCCAATTGAAGGATTTGAAAAAGATAAAGTAGAGATGATTTTAGATTTAAATCCCCCAAAAGAGCAAATAGCTCTTATTATTACTTTTGGTTATAGAGATATGCCTCAATCTAAAAGGCTTAGAAGAGATTTAAGAGAAATGATAGAATGGAAATAGATTTTTTAAGAGAAAAGTGCTTTTATTTTGGTATAATTTCTTTGCCTCTTTCGGAACCTGCGCGGCGAGGCGCTAAGGCACCGGGTCAGGGTGGGAACACAGCAGCCCACCTTAGCGCTTCGGGCGCCGCAGGAGATCCGAAAGAGGTTTTAATTCTCCTCCTCACTAATTAAAGCCCATTCAAAAATCGGTAATGCTTCTATCTCTATATCTTTATAGTTGATTTTAAAGTTATTAGAGTTGGTAATAATATAGATCTTTTGTATATTTGGGTTATAAAATCTTGAAATACTCTTTTTGATAGCCTCTTTTGTCTCAAAAGGAGCTATTAATAATAGAGTTTTTTTCTCTTCTATAAAAAAGGAGCTTCCTTTATATAGTCTAATATTTTTATAATTTTTTAGTAATATAAGAGCTATGATAGAGTCAAAAATTGCTAAGAATGAGATATCTTTATATAAAAATTTTGCTAATGCAAAGTCGTATAGATAGATCTTTTTCTCAAAAGAGTTCTCTCCTTTTATTTCATATAAAACTTCCTCATTTAAATATTGTTGATACTTTTCATATATCCAATCTTTAGATATCTTAAAATCCTTTTTTGCTGCAAGATATATTTGATTAACTGTTGCTTTTTTACCATGAAAGCGTGCTAATATGGCTAAAAATAGTCTCTCTTTTTGAGTAAAAAATTTTCTTAAAAAATTGTGAAAATTTATATAACTTTGGCTTCTGTTTGATTTTGCTATTTCAATTAATGAACCTTTTTTTAAGAAATAGTCAAATTTGTGTGTATGCTTTATACTTAAGAACTCTTCATAGTCTAAATTTTCTATCTTTATCTCTTCTAAATTATATGGTAATTTTTGGCGAGTTACTAAAATAATATATGGAACTTTTGGCAAGATTGAAAGAGTAGAGGATAGTTGATCTAAAATAAGATATTTAATATCTTTTTGATTAATAAATTGATTAAGTTTTTCAATATTTAGCTCATTAAAAAAGAAAATAGGATCTTCTAAATTTATATATAAAAACTCTTTTGGCTTTAAGTGATTATTGATAAAATCTATAATTA
>JAADEA010000095.1 GCA_013153675.1 Campylobacterota bacterium | reverse complement strand
AGGTGCATCTAAATATACAATATTTGATTCATCTTTATCTAAAGAAGAGATATCAAAGGCTAAAAGAGCTCTTTTAGGTTCTCTAAAATCTCCTCCTACATACAAAATTTTATTTTTTCTATCAACTGACAAACTAAAAACTCCATGAGCGTCTTTAATATCTATTCCCTCATAACACCAAAAAAGCTTTTGACTCTTTAAATCAATAATAGCTAATCCATCGCATTTTTGGATACCATCTCCATCATCAATACTACTAAAAACTCCTCCTATAATTAAATAATCTTTATATCTCTCTATTGCTCTTATAAAAGAGTTAGAAGGATTACTTTTATTTTCAATTTTAAAGTTACTAAACTTATCTAATAACTTACAGCTATTTGGCTCTATAAGGGCAATTTTTGATCTCTTTTTTAAATTTACTTTTGTAAAATCTCCTCCAATTGCCATAGTTTTATTATCAAGCTTATAAATGGCAAAGATATCTTTATCACTTTTAATGCAATTAATAGAGCTATTTTCGACAGTAGTTCCAAAAAGAGGAATTATTAATAAAACTCCAAAGATATAACTAAAAAGCCGCATTATCTCTCCTTTGCTTCAAAAAAGCCATTAAATGGCACATTTAATTTACACAATCTTAGAGGAATTTTCTTTAAACAACTATTAAATTGCCCATTTTTTGGTTTTAATACTAAAAATTTCCACTTTTTTAAATCAAATTATCCAATTTTAACGACTCTTATTTAATAGCTTAGTTCTCTTTATCAGAATTCTTTTGGTAAAATCCCTCTAATTTAATTAGAAAAAAGGATTGTCGTGAAAGTAGAGGTTAAGAGGTTAGATAATGCAAATATTGAAGTTAATGCAGAGATCTCTAAAGATATTTTGCAAAAAAGAATAGATGATCTTGCAAAAAAAGCAGGAAAAAATTTAAATATTGCGGGCTTTAGAAAAGGGAAAGTTCCTCCTTCAATTGTAAAGAAAATGTATGGAAAAGAGTTAGAACAAGATGCAGAGAGTGAAATTATTAAAGAGGTAATAACAAATGCCTACGAAGAAGCTAAAATATCTCCACAAGATGTAATTGGAGATCCTCTATTTAAAAAATATGAAAAAGGGGATGATAAAATTGAAGCATCTATTCAAATTTGTCTAAAACCAAAAATAGAATTAGGAGATTATAGCGATATTATTCCTCAATATGAAAAGCCAACTGCTACTGAAGAAGAGATTGAAGATACTCTAAAAACAGTTGCAAAAAATTTAGGAGAGCTAAAAGAGGTAGATAGAGAAGTTAAAGAGGGAGATATTGTTACAATAGACTTTAAAGGCTATATAGATAATGAGCCATTTGAAGGTGGAGAGGCTAAAGATTTTGAGTTAGAGATAGGTTCTAAAAGTTTAATTGATGGTTTTGAAGACCAACTAATTGGTATGAAAAAGAATGAGACTAAAAGAATTAAAGTAACTTTTCCTAAAGATTATCAAGCAAAAGAGTTAGCTGGAAAAGAGGCAGAGTTTGATGTAACAATTAAAAATATTAAAGAAAAAGTTCCATTAGAAATTAATGATGAACTTGCTAAAAAAGCTCTTAAAAAAGATGATGCTACTTTAGATGAATTAAAAGAACAAATCAAAAAAGATTTAGAGCAACAAAAATTACTTCAACTATATGAAAATGAACTAAAACCTCAAATTCTTGAAAACTTAGTTAAAAAGTATCAATTTGATCTACCAGAAAATATTGTGGAACAAGAGATAGACAACTTAGCAACTCAAAAAGCTCAAAGTCTATCAAAAGAAGAGCTTGAAAAGATTCAAGGAAATGAAGAAGAGATTAATAAGTTAAGAGAATCTGTAAGAGAGGATGCAACAAATAGTGTAAAAGCTACATTTATTGTAGATGCATTAGCAAAAGATCAAAATATTCAAGTAAGCGATGATGAAGTAGCACAAGTTATCTACTATGAAGCACTTATAAATAATTATGATCCAAAAGAGCTTACTAAATATTATCAAAAAAATAATCTAATTCCTGCTCTAAAAATGGGAATGATTGAAGATAAGCTCTTTAAAAAACTTCTAAAAATTAATGAGCAAGAGTAACTCTTGCTTTTTAGCTTTTAGTTTATATCTTTTATTTTTTTCTCTTTTTTTTGATACAATCACATAAAAACTTAATAAAGGTTACAAATGAGCTATTATATTCCATATGTAATTGAGCAAACAGGAAGGGGAGAGAGAAGTTATGATATATACTCTCGACTATTAAAAGATAGAATAATTATGCTAAGTGGAGAGATTCACGATGCAATGGCTTCATCTATTGTGGCTCAACTTCTATTTTTAGAGGCACAAGATCCAGATAAAGATATCTATTTATATATTAACTCTCCAGGTGGAGTAATTACAAGTGGCTTTAGTATATATGATACAATGAACTATATTAAACCAGATGTAGTAACTATTTGTATTGGTCAAGCTGCAAGTATGGGGGCTTTTTTATTAGCTTGTGGAGCAGAAGGCAAAAGATATGCTCTTCCAAGCTCAAGAATTATGATTCATCAACCTCTTGGAGGAGCAAGAGGACAAGCAAGTGATATTGCTATTCAAGCCCAAGAGATCTTGAGATTAAAAGAATATCTAAATAAAATATTGGCTCAAAAAACAGGAAAGAGCGTAAAAAAAATTGAAAAAGATACAGAGAGAGACTTTTTTATGAGTGCTCAAGAAGCAGTTGAATATGGAATTATTGATAAAGTATTAGAAAAGAGTTTTGCCTAATGGTTAGAGATATATTAATTTATCCAGACCCAAAATTAAAACAAATTTCAACGGAAGTTGAAGAGTTTAACTCATACTTGCACGATCTATTAGATGATATGTATGAAACAATGATCAAAAAAAATGGAGTTGGGCTTGCTGCAATTCAGATAGATGAAGCAAAAAGGGTACTAATTATTAATAGACCTCTTGATATTAAAAGTGATGATCCAAAAGTTATACAACCAAAAGAAAATACTTTAGAGATAATAAATCCAAAAATTATAGAAGCAAGAGGAGAGACAAAGTATGAGGAAGGGTGCCTTTCAGTACCTGGTTATTATGAAGAGGTAGATAGATTTAAATATATCAAAATAGAATATTACGATAGATTTGGAAATAAAAAAACTTTAGAGGAGATAAAAGATGAGACAATTATTGCTTTTTTATTATTGATTGTAGCTATTTTTATAAATTATAAAAAATAGGTAGCCTTATTTTTGTAGAGCTACCTTTTTTTGTTTTAATCTTTTTTTCCACTCTTTTTCAAATTTTTTTCTCTTTAAAATAGATAATTTTTCAATAAATAATTTACCATTTAAATGGTCTATCTCATGTTGCAAGGCAATTGCTAAGAAATCATCATCCTCTAAAGTTTTTTTATTCCCAAATCTATCGTAATATTCTATTTTGATATATTTAAATCTATCTACCT
>JAADEA010000017.1 GCA_013153675.1 Campylobacterota bacterium | reverse complement strand
TTTAATCTTCTCTTTTGCATATTGAGGCTTTAGAGTATCAAGTTGCTCCTCTACCCTCTTAATCTCTAACTCAAGCTCCTCATATGGCTTAAGATTAGAGATTTTACTCTTAGAAGGAGGCGAAATCTCTCTTTTCCTCTTTTTTAATAACAATAAATCCTTTAGCTTCTTTAAATAGCCGCTGTAACTATACTTTGCCATCTCTCACTTTGCCTTCTTATTTTTTCCACTTTTCCCATTTTATCGATAATTTCATTATTTGTCCATAAAAAAGCCATATCTTTACCACAAATTTTCTATAAAAACTCTTTTTTTGTGTTATTTGGTAATTTTCCCCAAATTATGGGAAAAATAGGGATGGTATTCTATCTAAGAAAGTTTAAATTGACGACCCTCTCTTATAACCTTTATATACTTATGCCAGCTACTATAAATAGCTATAAAAAGTATTATATATACAAAAAGAGTAAAAATTGAGGCTAAATAGATAAAAGAGGTAAATATAGAAGAAATAATAAGAAAAATAGCAGAGGCTATAAATAGACACAATAAACTAAAGCCAACTTTTGGCGATATTACCTCATGCATCAAAGGAGCTTCAAAATAACCTTTTGCATTAAGATGGAACCAAACCAAAAAAGGAACTATTTTTAGACTCATTGCTAATATTGCACTTGAAAAAAATAGATAAAAGAATATAGCATCTAAAATAGTCAAAAAACTACTATCAACAAATTGTAACAAAATAGTAATAAATGAACTAAACAATAAGGATACAAAAGAGATAATCCAAAAATAGCTCGTTGGCTCTTTTATCTTTCTTTTTCTATTTAATATTCTTTTTAGAGACAAAATTGAGTGAAATATTAAAAGTATTGCTAAAAAAATGACTACAATCCATAAATTTATATCAATAAGAGCTGCTAAAAATAGTGCTATTGCTAAAATAAATATAATTTTAGGAGTATATTTCATATACCATTTAGGATATGCCTTAGTAACATAAAACATCTCTATAACTTGGAAATTAACAGAGATAATAAGCAAAGAGATCCAACCAATCAATCCAAATATAATATGAGATTTTTTTATCAAAAGATAATTTAAATCAATATTTATTCCACCTCTTGCTACTAATAATAACAAAGATGTAAATAGTACAAAAACTAAAATATAAATAGCATAGCTCATCCCTTTAGTTGATGGATGTTCTACCCTACTCTTTAAAAGATAATAGCTCATAGGAACTATTGCTATTAAAACTCCTATATAAATAGCTCCTGCTCCAGCTATTAACAAAAATAAAGATCCACTATAAAAATAACTAAGCAAAAGCATAGTACCAAATGTAAGAAGATATTGACTTCTAAGAGCCAATATAAAAGGAGACTTTATAGCAACACCTCCAATAACTGGCAACATTTGAAAAAGAGCACCAAGCATAAAAGATAAGGCAAATCCTATTGTATAACTATGAACGACTATTAGTGCCTCTTTTGAGGCAATATCAAATATATTACTATTAAACAAAAAGAGAAAAATTCCTCCTAAAATTGCAAAAATAGTCCCATTTAAAAAGAATCTTAACACCACCTCAATTGGTGGAGCTTGCTCTAAAGAGAGACCACTATTTTGAAACAATGCTATCCTCCAAAAGATCTTTTAGTTCTATATTACTATTTGGAGTAATTAATATATGCCAAATTTCATTTTTATCTTTATAACTTAAAAAGTTTAGATTATGCTCTCTAGCAATTGCCAAAAGGGGATGAGGCTCTTTTCTATGAACCATATAAAGATATGATTCATTATCTAACTCTCTTAAAATCCTAACTGCAAGCTCTAAAGGCTTTGGATGCTCCATCTCTCTTGCATCTAAAAACTTTTTAATCAAGCTTTACCTCTTCCATTTTAGAGATGACCTCATCCCTTTTTTGGGGAGGAAAGAGATTATCACACATAGCATATAACATCTGCTCTTCTTTCATATTGTGCTGCTGTAAAAGTATCATTAAAGATTCGCACATAGATAAAAATTTATTATTATCCTTCTCATCTAACGCACTTTTCATCCTATCAATAAGCCCTCTTACTTGCTCATGTTCATATCTCATAACCATTGTAGGACCATCACTACTGCCAGTCACTGCTTCAAACTCTTTAAATAGTTCATCTTCTTCTTTTTTAAAATGTAATAATGTATCATGAGCAAACTTTTCAAAAGCCTCTTTTGCCCCTTCCATATCACCCTTTGAAGCAAGCTCTTCAGCTTTAGCAAACTCTATATCACAATCTCTATGCTCTTTTGTTAAATATGGAGATATATTCATCTACTCTCCTTTCTTATCTACAATTTTAATTGCCTCTTGAGCAATCTCTTTATCTAACAAAAATCTCTTTACTCTCTCTTGCCATATTTTAGCAAAACTCTCTTTAGCCTCTTTATCTTGCGTTATAAGTGCTTTTTGCATATACTCTTTCATCTTAGGATCAGCTCCCACCACAGAAGTATCAATATCAATACTAACTTCTATTCCCTTTTTAATATTTCTAAAAGAGATTAAACCTTTTATATCTTGATTATATTTAATTAAATCTCTTCTACTAAAAAATCCTCCTATACCACTAAAGCCACCTTCATCACCAGCTCCACAAATAAAAGCAGCTACATTTGCAATAACTCCATTAACTCCCTCTTTTTTATCACCTTTTAATTTTATTTCAATATGGCTTCTAATTGGTAACTCATCTTTATATATCTCTTTTAATGCTCTTCTTGTAGCCAAAAATGTAGTAGCCACAGTAGGACAAGAGTGTCCTGCCAATTTTACACAGTCAAAATAGCTAATTTCTACTATACCATTTTCAAAAGCTCCTAAAAAGTCTCCAAGCGGATCATACAACTTTATTGGCTCTACTTGATTATAAAAATTTAAATCCATTACTTTTCCTTTTTTAAAATTGTTTTATTATGCCAAAAGTTTTGTTGAAGTTGATATATATTAACTAAAAAAAAGAGTTTTAAGATATTATTCCAAAAAAAAAAGGAACACAATGAAAAGAGCAGTTTTGCTCCTCAACATGGGTGGAGCAAGAGATGAAAAAGAGATAGAAATATTTTTAAAAAATATCTTTTTAGATCCCAATATTATCTCTCTTCCACGCCCTTTAAGAGATATAGTTGCTTATATTATAAGAAGAAGTAGAGTAGAAGAGGCAAAAGAGAATTTAAAAAAAATGGGCGGTAGATCCCCTCTTTATGATATAACAAATAGTTTATCTAAAAAGATAGAAAAAATCACAAATATACCTACCTTTTTTGTAATGAGATATCTTCCACCCTTTGCAAAAGATATATTAAAGGATCTAAAAAATAAAAATATACAAGAGTTAATTTTACTACCAATGTATCCACACTACTCCTTTTCTACAACAAAATCATCAATTGAAGATATTTTCTTTTGGCTAAAAAGATTAAATTATAACCCCTC
>JAADEA010000098.1 GCA_013153675.1 Campylobacterota bacterium | reverse complement strand
GCAATTGACGCTGTATAGTAGGCTGGCGAGTAAGAGAGCTTTCTTGCTCTTAACTCATTTACAAGCTTATTGAGATTATCTCTATCACTTGCCCCCTCACCTGCATATCTTGCAGAGTATATTCCAGGTGCATTATTTAGAGCCTTAACGCTAATGCCACTATCATCAGAGATAACTATATACTTATCCCTATCAACCATTCTAAAAATCTCTCTTGCTTTAATTAGAGCATTTTGAGCAAAAGTAGCCCCACTCTCCTCTATCTCAATATCACCAACAACCTCTTTATAAGGTATCACTTCACCATCTAAGTAGTTTTTAAACTCTTTTAATTTCCCTCTGTTTCCTGATGCTAAGATTATCTCCATTTTATTACTTCTTTTTTGGTATTATTTGTCTTGCAATTATATCTTAATATGTGTAAAAAATAGCAATCTACATATATTAAACAAACTTATGGTATAAATCACAAAAAATTATTTTAAAGGTAGTAAATGAAAGAGATTGTAAAAAAGGTTTGGCACCTTAGCTTAATTATAGGGTTGAGGTTCTTTGGTCTATTTGTTGTTATGTCTGTTCTATCAGCTTATGCAAATTCACTCCCTGAAGCTACAGCAACACTCGTTGGGTTAGCAGTTGGAGGGTATGCTTTAACTCAAGCTCTCTTACAAGTTCCATTTGGAGTATTAAGCGACAAGATAGGTAGAAAAGGGGCGATTTTAATCGGTCTAATTATATTTGGTATTGGTTCAATTATTGCAGGAGTTGCCGATAATATCTATATGCTCTTAGTTGGTAGATTTCTACAAGGAGCAGGAGCAATTGGGTCTGTAATTATTGCGATGATTAGCGACCACGTAAAAGAGGAGGAGAGAGCCCACGCGATGGCTGTTATGGGGATGGTGATTGCTTTGGCATTTACTGGAGCAATGGTCTTTGGTCCTTTAGTTGCAAGCCTTGGCGGGGTTAAGACTCTATTTTTCCTAACAGCGGGATTTGCATTTATCTCAATTATTCTTCTATATACTGTTGTGCCAGAGCCTCCAAAGATTATACATAAGTTTAGCGAAGAGGAGGCAAAAATTAGCTCAATCTTTAAAGATAATGACTTAAAGAGAATGTATATAACTTTCCTCTTCCATAGCTCAACAATGGCAATTGCATTTTTCCTAATTCCTATGGTTTTAAAAGGGAAATTTAGCCTTGAGTTAAGTGAGTTTTGGAAAATATATCTTCCAGCTGTAATTTTTGGAATTGTGGCAATGGGTCCAGCAGCAGTATTTGGAGAGAAGTATAATAAAGGTAAAGAGGTCTTTTTAATCTCAATTGCATTTATTGCTCTATCTTTTATCTTAATGGGATTTAGTGAATCTCTTTGGCTCTTTGGGCTTGGAGTGACACTATTTTTTATCGGTTTTAATATGTTTGAGCCACTTCTTCAAAGCTTTGTATCTAAATTTGCAAAGGCTCATCAAAAAGGGGCAGCCCTTGGAGTTGCAAATACATTTGCCTATATTGGAATGGGAGTTGGAGCAACACTTGCGGGGAAGATTTTTGAGATATACAGTGTTAAGGGTGTAGCTATATTTGTGTTAATTGTATCAATCTTTTGGGCTATCTGGATTTTTGGAATGAGAAATCCAAATCTTAGAGGGACTCTCTACCTATCAAATGAGTTTTTTGACTTTGATAAACTTGATAAGTTAAAAGAGAGTAAAAAAGGGATTATGGATAGCTATATTAATGAGAGTGAGGGGGTTTTAGTTATTAAGTATGATAAAGAGCTTCTTGATGAGGATGAAATTAGAGGTACTCTTTTAAAAGAGGATATTAAATAGATAATTTTAAAGGGCTTTTAGCCCCTTTTAACCTACAAAACTCTTAAATTAACTACAAAAGAGTATCAAAGATTAAAAAATCAACTTTTAATAGATGGGAAAAATATAAATATATTTAGACCAAAATTGCATATTTTTCAATTTTAATAACTTTTTTAAAATAGTTCAAAGAGATTATTGATTATAATAAAATCCCATTTTTACAGTGGACTGCGTGAAGGGCTTTTATATAAGAAGCACCATTTATATAAGAGCCGGTTTAGTTTAGACTCACTAAACCACGCACACTCAGGTGTAAAATTATTTTAGGAGAACCTTTATGAAGGTAAGACCATCGGTAAAGAAGATGTGTGATGATTGTAAAGTCATCAAGCGTAAAGGAATTATTAGAGTGATTTGTAAAAATCCTAAACATAAACAGAGACAAGGATAATTATGGCTCGTATTGCAGGTGTTGATTTACCAAAAAGTAAAAGAATGGAGTATGGTTTAACTTATATTTACGGTATAGGTTTGACAAGTTCAAGAAAAATACTTGATGCAACAGGTATTAGCTACGATAAAAGAGTTTATGAACTAACTGAAGATGAAGCTGCAAAGATTCGTAAAGAGATTCAAGATAACTACTTAGTTGAGGGTGACCTTAGAAAGAAAGTTATGATGGATATCAAAGCACTTATGGATTTAGGAAACTATCGTGGATTAAGACACAGAAGAGGTCTACCTGTTCGTGGTCAAAAAACAAAAACAAACGCGCGCACAAGAAAAGGGAAGCGCAGAACTGTTGGTTCAGCTTAATTTAGGAGCAAGAGAGTATGGCAAAGAAAAAGATTAAAAAGCAAGTTGCAAGAGGGGTTGTATATATTGCTGCAACTTTCAACAACACAGTTATCACTGTAACTGACGATATGGGAAATGTACTTGCGTGGAGCAGTGCTGGTAGCCTTGGTTTCAAAGGGAGCAAAAAGTCAACTCCATATGCTGCACAACAGGCAGTTGAAGATGCAATGACTAAAGCAAAAGAGTACGGCATCAAAGAGGTAGGAATTAAAGTTCAAGGTCCAGGAAGTGGTAGAGAGACAGCAATTAAGAGCGTAGGAAGTATTGACGGTGTTCGTGTAATCTATTTTAAAGATATTACTCCTCTACCACATAATGGTTGTCGCCCTCCTAAAAAGCGTCGTGTATAACACTTATTAAATGAAACTATAAAATATTTGGCAAAAGGTAAGTAAATGGCAAGATACAGAGGTCCAAGAGAGAAGCTTGAAAGAAGACTTGGTGTTGATTTAGGTTTAAAAGGTGAAAGAAGATTAGCTGGAAAGAGTGCACTTGAGAAGAGGCCTTATCCTCCAGGTCAACACGGTCAGCGTCGTGCAAAAATTAGTGAATATGGTATGCAGCTTAGAGAGAAGCAGAAAGCTAAGTTTATGTATGGTGTTAGCGAAAAACAATTTAGAAGTCTATTTAAAGAGGCTGCAAGAAGAGATGGAAATACAGGGGAAGTTCTAATTCAACTTCTTGAGCAAAGACTCGATAATGTTGTTTATAGATTAGGTTTTGCAACAACAAGAGCATTTGCAAGACAGTTAGTAAATCACGGTCATGTTTTAGTGGATGGTAAGAGAGTTGATATTCCATCATTTAGAGTTAAGCCT
>JAADEA010000089.1 GCA_013153675.1 Campylobacterota bacterium | reverse complement strand
CTCTCTCATCTGATAATACTCATCTTTAGCCTCAAGCTCATATCTTCTAAAACTGCTCTTATCCCACTCTCCATTATCCCAAACAACCATCGCTCCAACAGAAGCCTCCCCCATCATATGAGAATTATCAAAAATCTCTATTCTATACGGGGTTGTAGATAAACTACACAACTCTTTAATACTCTCCTCTATTAAAGACTCTTTTTTACTCTCCTCTTGACGTAAAAGCTCATTTGCATTTTTTATTGCAAGCTCTATTAATTTAGCCCTCTTTGAGCTCTTTGGAACCTCTATTTTTATCTTCTTATTTACTATCTTAGAAATTGCCTCACTACTTTTTTTTATATCTTCAAAATCATGAGCTACTAATATCTTTTTAGCATCTAGAGATAAACTCTTCTTATAGTGATTTAAAAGAGTCTGCTTATAGGCCTCATTTATATCAAAATTCTCAATATCTCTAAAAAAGGTATGAGAAGAAGAGATTACTCTTCCCCCTCGCACAAAAATCTTTACCACAACTCCCCTCTTTTCCCCTTTTACTATAGCAAATATATCATAATCTATATTTGAAGCCAAATCAATCTCTGATTTTAACTGCAGCCTCTTTATTACCTCTATTCTATCTCTAATTTTAGCTGCCTCTTCAAACCTCTCTTGCAAAGCCAAACTTCCCATCTTCTCTTCAAGCTTTTTTATAAGAGTTCTTCTATCCCTAAGAGCCCTCTTTGCACTCTCCACAATTCTTTTATACTCCTCTTTGCTAACTCTTCCCTCACAAGGTGCTAAACACCTCTTTATCTCAAAAAACAAACAGGCCTTTTTGCCTCTTAAGCAGCTCTTTTTTTGCACCAATGGAAAAAACTCATAGATTGACTCAAGCAGCTCCTTAGCCCCAACAGGAAACGGCCCAAAATATCTAATCTTATCTCCCTTAACTACCCTTCTAGTAATCTCAAAACGTGGAAACTCTAAAGACTCATCTATATAGATATATGGATAGCTCTTATCATCTCTAAGTAAGATATTATATCTTGGCTTTAGCTGCTTTATAAGAGAGTTTTCTAAAATCAACGCATCCTCTTCCGAATTTACCAAAATATAATCTATATATTTAGCTTGAGCTAACATTCTTCCAACTCTACTATACTCATTAAATCTAGGTCTAATAGTAGGAGTTAGATAAAAATAGCTCTTTACCCTCTTACTTAAATCTTTAGCCTTTCCTATATAAAGTAGCCTTCCATCCTTATCAAAATATTGATAGACCCCTGGCTCTTTTGGAAGGTTTCTAATAATATCTTTAATCTCTTGCATTAGCCTCAATATCCTCTTTTATCTTTAAAAAGATAGCTTCTAAATCTCTATCTTTAATCTTAATCTCAAACTCCCCCTTTGCTAGCTCTTTATAAAAAGGGATAGTTTGAGTCTCTTTTTTGGGTGGTTCAAAAAATTTAGAGGCAAAAAATTGTATATTTTTGACATCTTTAAATACCTCTTTACACTCCATATCCACCATTGAAATTTGATTTAATAGAGCTTTTACCAAATCTTTATTATAATTAAGTTCCATTTTATACCCAGGATGCTTTAGAGCTCCAAAGAGGGTATTATTTTTGATATAAAAAAATGCTATTGCCTTTTGATATCTAGGAGGCAAAAGCTCTAGCAACTTATTATAACAGGAGTATTTGTGAACCGATTTAAAATGGGGGAATCTATTCAAATTATTTACAATATCATACGCTCTTTTCATATAACAATTATAGCATCTTTGATATTAATAGTAAGCTTTAGTGGGTGTGGATATAAAACCGACCCTATATATGTCCCAAAAGAGAATAAAGGTTAAATGTGTCTGATATAAAAAAGTATGATGTAATAGTAATTGGAGCTGGAATTGCAGGATTATATCTTGCAAATAAGCTTCCTTCAAATCTAAATACTCTTGTAGTATGTAAAGATGTCCCTTGGGAGTGTAATACATTTTATGCCCAAGGTGGAATTGTTACAGCACTAGATGAAGATGATGTAAAACTTCATATAAAAGATACCCTAACTGCTGGGGCAAACTATAATGATATAAAAGCAGTAGAGGTTATGTCAAAAGAGTCAATTGAGATTAGAGATGACTTTTTAAAGCTAGGAATCCCATTTGATATTGATGAAAAGGGCAATTTATTATACACAAAAGAGGCAGCCCACTCCTCAAATAGAATTCTTCATGCAGGAGGAGATGCAACAGGAAGATATATCCATAAGGTATTAATGGAGAAAAATCCTCATAAGCTGCAACGCAATACTTTAGTTTATGATTTACTAATTGAAAATGGCAGATGTTATGGTGTTAGAGCAATGATTAATTATAAGCCCTATACCCTTTATGCCCACTCTGTTGTAATTGCAAGTGGAGGGGTTGGCTCTTTGTATAAATATAATACCAATAGCCGAACAGTTAGTGCAGATATTCATGGAATCTGTGTTGAGAAGGGAATTGAGCTAAAAGATATGGAGTTTATGCAGTTTCACCCAACCGTTTTTGTTAAAACCCCATATGCTAGAAAGCTGCTCTTAACTGAGGCCCTAAGAGGAGAAGGGGCTCATATTGTAGATGATGATGGGAAGAGATTCTTATTTGATTATGATAAAAGAGGAGAGCTTGCAAGTAGAGATATAGTCTCTCGCTCTATTTTTCTTTATAAAAGAAAAACCGGCAAAAGAGCCTATTTAGATTTTAGTATGTTTGAAGAGAATTGGTTTAAGAAGAGATTTCCAAATATATATAAGACCTTTAAAGCAATTGGGTATAATCTTCCAAAAGATAAGATTGAGATATCCCCAGCATTTCACTATGCAAATGGAGGAATTGAGTGCGATTTAAATGCAAGAGTTCCAGGAATTAAAGGGCTTTATGTAATAGGAGAGGCAGCTAGAACAGGAGTTCATGGAGCAAATAGATTAGCTAGTAACTCTTTGCTAGAAGCAGCCGTATTTGCAAAAAGGTGTGCTAATTCCATTATAGAAGATAAAAACTGCCTCCAAGAGCAACCAGAGTTTGATAAAGATTATGATACTATGCTCCATAAAGAGAATGATAAAAAGTATAAGACTCAGCTTAGAGATATAATGTGGAAAAATGTGGGAATTGTAAGAACTAAAAAGGGACTTTTAGAGGCTAAAAATTTTATCTATGATACAAAAAGCAAAAATATAGGAAGATTATTAGAGCTTAGATTAAATACAGCTGCAGCAATTGTAATGGCAGCTTTAAGAAGAGAAGAATCTCTTGGCTCTCACTATATAGAAGATTAATCTTCTACTCTCTTTAAAAACTCCTCTACCACATAAAAAGAGCCAAATACTAAATACTCCTTATCCTCTTTTATATTTTCAAAATCTCTAAAAGGGATATTTAGCTCTTTTAAAATCTCTTTTAATCTCTCTTTATTAATTGCTCTTTTATTATCTTTTAACTCAATAATTTCAACCATATCAATTTTTGGTTTTAATATACTTAACACCTCTTTTGCATCTTTATCCT
>JAADEA010000130.1 GCA_013153675.1 Campylobacterota bacterium | reverse complement strand
TTGTATATATTAAAACATCATTAATACTTAAAAAACACTCATTAAAAATTTTAACTAAAAGCTCTTTATATCTATCATTATCTACTTTTAAACCCTCAGTAGATAGAATCTTTTTAAACTCATCTTTCTTAACAATAGCTTCACCTGCTAATTCACAAAATCTATAATATAGATCATCAAGAGAGTAGGGAATAGATTTTGAATATAGATACTTTCCACCTTTATAAAATGTTAAAAATGTATCATACTCTCCAAAAATAATAAAAAGATCTATATTCCCCACAGGAATTGTTGTATCTTTATATAAAATCTCAAATAGTAAAGGAGCCGGTGCTACAACATCAATAAAGCTTACCCTCTTTTTTATAGGAGAGTATAGTTTTGCAAGAGAATTTTTATCACTTATAAATACTTGATATAGATTTCCCCCCTCTCCATATGCTCTTGTAAAGGTAATATTATATTCAATTGCAGGATCTAATTTTAACTCTTCATAAGCTTTATTCTCAATAGCATCTGCTACATCTTCTGGAGGAATATTAGCCCCAATATCTAATGTTTCAATAATTAAATCTTTATTGGCTACATAACCAATAATAAAATCGTTTTTTGAGGCTTTAATACTTTTTAACTGATTAAAAGAGCCCTTTGCATATTTATAAATTCGCGGGATATAAGGATCTACCGTTATTATGGATATTTTATCAACTTTTTTTCCCATATAATGACCTTATTTTAGGAATAAGGCTAATTATATATCATTTAATATTAAAAAATACTTACAAAAGGGAGAAATGACCTTTTTTTCACATCTATTAAAAAATATAACCCAGCTCTTCTAAGAAGCCTCTCTTTTTACTCCAATTCTTCTTTACCGCAACTTTTAAGTCTAAAAATATCTTTTTTTGGGCAGACTCTTCTAATTTCTTCCTTGCACTTATCCCAACTCTTTTTATAGCCTCCCCTCTTTTTCCTATTACTATCCCTTTTTGTTGTTCTTTTTCTACAATAATAGTTGCATATACCCTATCTAATTTCTCTCCCTCATCTATTGCATCTATTACTACATCGCTCTCATAAGGAATTTCATCACTAAAATTATCAAAGATAGCCTCTCTTATTAATTCCCTATAAATATCTCGAATATGTGAGGTGGTCAAAAGTTCACTATCAAAAAGCCAAGGGTGATTTGGTAGATTTTTAGCTATTAAATCTAATAACCTCTCTTTTGATTGCTCACTTTTAATAGAGTATGGAACTAAAGCTAAAAATTTATCTTGATACTTTTGGTACTCTTTAATCTTTTTTAATACTCTCTCTTGAGATACTCTATCTACTTTAGTTAAAACTAAAATATGTGGTATATCTTTATCTTTTGTTAATTCTAAAAACTCTTCATATCCATCAAGAGAATCTGTTACAGGAGCTAAAAATAGATTTAAATCACTATCTCCTATTGCTTTAATTGCCTCATTTAACATAAATTTATTTAACATTCTCTCTTTTTTGTGAATTCCTGGAGTATCTACAAATATAATTTGAGCATTTTTGTGGGTAATAATTATATTCATTCTCTTTCTTGTAGCTTGAGCCTTCTTAGAGACCATTGTAACTTTTTCGCCTGCAATATGATTTAAAAGAGAGCTTTTACCTGCATTTGGTCTTCCAAGCACGGCTACATAGCCGCACTTTTGATTAGTTGTATCTTCCATTATCTATCTACCTAAAATATTACTACTGATTTTATCTCACTAAACTCTTCTAAAGCCCATCTTGGTCCCTCTCTACCAATTCCTGACTGTTTTACCCCACCATATGGCTGAATATCAAATCTTACTGTTGGAATATCATTAATTACTACTCCTCCTGCTTGAGCATCATCTATAAACTTAGTAGCAAGCTTTAAGTCATTTGTAAAGATACTATATTGAAGACCATAAGGAGAAGAGTTTATCTTATTGATCGCTTCTTCATAAGAATCTACTTTAACAAGAGATACAATTGGAGCAAATACCTCTTCGCAAACTATTTTCATATCATCTGTTACATCTGCCATAATAGTTGGAGGAAAAATTCCATCAACCTCTTCTCCCCCACAAATTACTCTTGCCCCCTCATCAATAGCACTTGCTACCCAACTTTTTGCTCTATGTTTTGCATCTTCATTAATTAATGGTCCCATAAAAGTATCATCATCATATGGAGAACCAACTTTAAACTTTTTAGTCTCTTTAGCCATAGCATCGGCAAACTCTTCATAAATATCTTTATGAACATAAATTCTTTGAAGTGAAATACAAACTTGCCCACTATTATAAAAAGAGCCATATGCACACTTTTTAGCAGCATCTTCTATATTAGCGCTCTTTTCAATAAAAGTAGCTGCATTTCCACCAAGCTCTAAAGCTACCTTCTTTAAACCAGCATTTTTTGAGATAATTTTACCAACTGGAACAGAACCAGTAAAACTAATAACTCTTGGTATAGGACTCTTAACCAAAGCAGATCCAACCTCAGCATCTCCATATACTACACTTAAAGCATCCTTAATTGCATATTTACTCTCAATAAAAAGTTTTGCCAACTCATAGGCACAAACTGGAGCTTCAGGAGTAGGCTTTAATACTACGCTATTTCCAATTCCAAGAGCCGGAGCAATCTTATGAGCAACTAAATTTAAAGGAAAGTTAAAAGGTGTAATTGCCACTACAACTCCAGCTGGTACTCTTTTATAATAGGCTAAAGATTTTCTACCACTTGCCATTGCATCTGTTGGAATTGTCTCACCAGTAAATCTAATTAACTCCTTTGCAGTTGCTTCAATTGTCTCTGCACATCTTTGAGCTTCAATCCTTGCAAAATGAATAGGCTTAGCCACTTCATCTACAATTAATTTTGCGAATTCCTCTTCTCTTTCTCTTAACTTTTTAGCCACATCTTCAAGCCAAGCAATTCTTTGACTAAGAAGAGAGGTTGATGTCTCTTTAAAAGCTTCATTTGCTATCTCTAAAGCTCTTTTTGCATCAGCTTCAGAACAAACAGGATATCTACTTACTACCTCTTTTGTAAAGGGATTTTTAATCTCTATAAAATTTTCTCTACTCTCCTCTTTTGAACCAAACAGTATTTTAGCTTCCTTTACACCACTATCACTCTCAAATATTTTAAACATTAAAATACCTTTCTAAAAATTTTTGTAGATTTTACCAAAAGAAAAATAATTTAATTTACCTCTTTTAAAGTTTACTATCAAAATTTGGCACAAAAAGAAGAAATCTCTTAAGAGTCTTTATCACAGTAGCTCTTTTTTAAAATAAACTTATATACAAGATCCTTAATGATTAAAATCAAACTCCACAGCCATATAATATCTAATATCCAATTATTTGGATAATCTAAATAAAAATATAAAATGGGCAATCCAATTACAATTGGATATTTAAAATAGTAAAAGAATATAATACCACTTCCATATAGATCTTTTAAAAGTTTTTTCACATCATCTCCTTAAAATGGTGGCACTTCTGCACTTTGCGGTTCTATTTTATTAATAGGAATTATCCGCTTA
>JAADEA010000136.1 GCA_013153675.1 Campylobacterota bacterium | reverse complement strand
TCTACCCAACTTTTTTCTCCCCAAAGAGTTGAGAAAAAGATTAAAAAAATAGATATAATTTTGCCCATCTATACACTTTTTTAGATATTTAACTTGAGATTTTATCATATTAAGGGTAAATTAATGGGAAAAAGGGAGCTTTTAGAGGAGATAAAAAGGTTATATAAAGAGTATGATAAGAGAGATTTTGAGATAGATGAGGCATTATTAGACTATTTAGATATAAAAGATTTACAAAAATTAAAAGAAAAGATCCTTTTTCATAAAGAGAATTTAGATGATTCTCAAAAAGAGTGGTTAGCCTCTTTAAGAGAAGAGATATTTAAAGAGTAGTTATACTTTTACAATTAATACATCTTTTCCAAATATTCTCTTTTTTGCTTGTAGGGCTCTTTTTGCATCTTTTAGTGAAGGAAAAGGACCAATTAATACTCTCTTTTTTAAAGAGCCATCAACTCTACTATATACTACTCTATAATTAAATCCTGCCAATACAAGCTGTTGTAGTTTAGATATTGGCACTTTTGAGGCTTCTCCCATATCTATATAGTAATTTCTCTTAATATTGCTCTTTTTATAAGAGCTTGAAGTATAACTTTTTGTTGAAGATATGGGATTAAATTTTTTAGTAGGGTAAGTTTTTGCTATATAGTTATTTTTTACAAATAGATATCTTCTTGCTCCTAAATATCTTCTTTTAAAATAGGGGCTATTTAAAGAGCTGATTGTAACTTTTCCTTTTGCTTGACTTGCATGTTCAAACATACCATTACCAATATATATTCCTACATGAGTAGGGGTTCCTGTAAAATGTTTTTTTGTATCAAAAAATACTAAATCTCCATATTGAAGCTGATCTTTTGGAATAGGGGTTCCTTTTTGAAACTGTTTATAGGCTACTCTTGGAATCTCTATTCCCATAGAACCATAAGCATAATAGGTTAATCCAGAGCAATCAAATGCTCTTGGTCCCTCTTCTGCCCAGCAATATCTTTTGCCTCTATTTTCATTTAATATTTTAGATAGAGCACTATATGAGGGCTTATATCTAACTTTTGGTTTATGGATAGAGTAATCATATCTACTACATCCAGCAACTATTAATATAATAAGACTAATCTTTAAGAATATCATTAATTCTTTTTGTATCTGGATCTTCATTTGGATCCTTTTTTGGTTTTTTCATTTCATAAATTAATGTGGCTAATAAAAAAAGGGCAATTACTACAATAGCAATATGCATTACTAAATATCTTGGTTCAAATATAATGTCTGCTGCACCCATTATCTCTCCTATAAAATAAGCATACCATCTCCATAGCTATAGAATCTATACCCTTTTTTTATTGCTATATTATACAACTTTAATGTGGTTTCTCTACCTATAAAGGCGCTTACAAGCATAATTAGAGTGCTTTTTGGAAGATGAAAATTTGTAAGAAGGTAATTGACACGAATAGGTGGATTTTTAGGATGTAGAAAAAGGTTACACTCTCCACTTAGTTTTTTTGTTCTTGCATAATACTCTATTGTTCTTGTAACAGTTGTTCCAATTGCTAAGATCTTTTTAGGGCTATCTATAACATTTGCTGCCTCTTTTGGTATATTAAAATATTCACTATGCATTTTGTGATCTAATATATTTTGGCTCTCTACCCCTTTAAAGGTGCCAGCGCCAATATGAAGTGTTAGATTATATACTTCAAATTTCTCTTTTAATTTATTAAAGCTCTCTTTACTAAAATGCAAAGAGGCAGTTGGAGCTGCAACTGCTCCAATATTTTTTGCAAATATTGGTTGATACATTTTTTCATCTTCTCTTTTTGCCTCTCTTTTTATATATGGTGGAAGGGGAGTGTGTCCTATCTTCTCTAAGATAGAGACTATCTCTATAAAATTTAGCTCTTTATTATCTTTAAAAAATTTTACTACTCTTGAGCCATCTTCATTTAATTTAATAACTTTAGCTTCTAAATTATCTTCAAAATATAATATAGTTCCAACTTTTACTTTTCCTCTTATATAAACTAAAAAGTTATTATCTTTTAGCTCTCTTTCAAATAGAAGCTCTATTTTTCCTCCTGTATTTTTGTAACCAAAAATTCTTGCTTTTATAACTTTAGTATCATTTATAAATATAGCGCTATCTTTTGGAATATAGTCAATAAAGTGCCAAAAAGTTGTATCAATTATCTCTTTTGTATCTCTTTTATAAATAAGGAGCCTTGCATCTTCTGGAGGGTTTGCCCCATATAGGGCAATTTGCTCTTTTGGTAGGTTATAATCATATGAGGAGGTTAATAGATCTTTATCCATTACTATTCTCTTCTAAGGCTTTAAAATCTCTATCATCAATCTCATCTTCATCATTATCTTCTTCTTTATATGGATTTACCATTTTTGCTACTAATATTGAGATTAAATAGAGAATAATTAAAGGAAGAGCCATTAATAACTGAGTTAATACATCTGGTGGTGTAAGAAGAGCTGCTAAGATAAAAATTAATACAATTGCATATTTAAAGAAATTTTTTAATGTTTTATCAGTTACAAGCCCAAGAAGAGCTAAAAAGTATGTGACTACTGGTAGCTCAAATGCTATTCCAAATCCAAGCATAATTTTAAAGAAAAATCCAATATAATCTTCTATATTAATAAGAGGTGTAAATAAAAATGCACCAAAAGTAATTAGAAATTGAAAACCAAATGGCATTACAATATAGTATGCAAAGAGAACTCCTATTATAAACATAATAGTTCCTCCCACAATAAATGGGAGTACCATCTTCTTTTCATTCTCATAAAGTCCTGGAGCAACAAATAGCCAAAATTGCCATAAAATTACTGGAACAGCAAGAAATATTCCAGCATATAAGGCTACCTTCATAGCTACAAAAAATGCTCCTCCTACTTGATGAGTAGTAATCATTCCATTAAATTGCTTTTTGGGTCTGCTCTTATTTGCCTCTAATAAAATTAATTTATCAATATTTTCTTGTAACTTTTTTGCCTCTTTTGATGCTGCTTCTAAATTGATAGATAACTCTTGAAATTTTTTATCATTAATACTTTTTGAGATATTAGATGCTTTTTGAAGATATAAAGAGAGATTTTTTGCACTATTTGAATGCTCTTTTAATATACTCTCTTTTGTAGAGATATTCTTATCTTGACTCTTTATTTTCCATTTAGAGATATCTTTTGACTCTACCTCTTTTTTTACTTGAGTAAGAGCATCTTCAAGTGGTTTTGTAATCCAATCTAATATAGGCTTATAGAAGATAAAAGAGATAATAAATCCTATAATAACTGCTAAAATTGATATAGCAAGCCTCTGTCTTAGCTCTATTAGGTGAGGCATCATACTCTCAAACATTATTACCCTTTAGATGTTTAAAACCACTTTCTTGATTTTTCTTTTCCTCTTTTGATTTTTTATTTATATCTTCATCTTTAAAATCATCAAAGTCATCAAAATCATCTAATCTTCTTAGATCGTGGTTAATTCCACCTTCTATTTTAAACTCCTCTTTTAAAGAGGCTAAATTTTCTCTAATCTCTTGAGACTCTTTTTGAGCTATCTGTTTAAAGGCTGAGAGCTCTT
>JAADEA010000004.1 GCA_013153675.1 Campylobacterota bacterium | reverse complement strand
ATCTTTAAGAGCAACTGACCCAGCAGAAAAAGAGAGACTTGCAGAGAGTGCAAAATATTATACTTGGTGGCCTGCAGTTCACTTTTATAACTATACTCATATTCCAGTTTGGGTGAGCCTATTTGGAATTAAGGCTGATTATAAACCAACTGTAAAATATCTTGGAAGCGATGTAACAAGTGAGGAGCTTGCTCAATATGTAAGTTGGTATATGTATCATCTACAACATGATGCTTATGATGAAAATGGTAACCAAGTTAAAATCTCAGCTGGATTTCAACAAAGCTGGTGGATTTGGGATTATAAAAACCATAAATGGTTTGATTCAAATCCAAGATGGGGAGATGATTTCTATTTAGTAAGAGAGGCTCTAAGTTCATATGCTAAAGAGTATGAAGATTTTGATAATAAGAAGGAGTAACTCTTCTCTCCTTCTCTCTTTTTCAATTATTCTTCAATTTTATTAGTCTAAAAGCAAATTTTAAATAAGAAGAATTAGATAAGTTGACTCAAAAGAGTGAGTCTTTTTAATCAATCTTTTGGATTTAAGCTTCCTTCTGTACAAATAATTACATCAGTAGTTTTATCATATTTTTTAACACACTCAAGTGTTACTTTTGTATTTGCTAACTCATTTTCTAAAGAGTTAATAATTTTCTCTTTTTTCTTATCATCCCACTTCTCATAATCAAACTCTCTTGTTTGATCTCCTAATCTTTCATTAATTTTATTAATAGTTACAATACACTTTTGAGCTTCCTCTTTAGAATTTGCTTTTTTTATACAATCTATTGCTTTTGGTAATTCTTTAACAAGTAGAGGAAGATATTTTTTTTGCTTTTTAAGATATCTTGCTCCTAAAATATTGATCATCTCTTTTTCCATCTCAGGAGTGATTGTTACATTACCACTACTTAAATCTATTCCTTGAGCCTTCATCGCTTTTTGAAGATCTCTAATAGATGCTATATAGTCATTTGCTCTAACAAGAGCTGCTTTATTATTTGTATATGCTTCATCTACTACTATTGGAAAGTTTGGAAGTTCAAACTCCTTTTCTGGCACCGGTTTATCTATAATAACTTGGATTGCTGTTCTTGATGTTTCAAAGCCAGGACCTCTTACTACTATTTTAATAGGCATTCCTTTATAAAGACATATAGATTGATCTTTTAGCTCCCACTTCTCACATTTTACACCAGCTACCATCTCCTCTCCAACTTTTTTTGCCTTCATCCTTTTTAAGATCTCAATTGGCTCATTAGACCAATCTTCTCCATTCATTATAGCTATATCCATATCTCTATCTCTTGTCTTATAAGTTACATTCTCATCAAAATCTACTGTATATATAGTTCCAAAATCTATTTTACTTAGAAAGTGCCTTTTTCTTGTTTCATTAAAGTCACCAGTTTGAATCTCAGTAGATATCTCTTCTTTTACCTCTCTTGCTCCCCAATTATCAAATACTAATTTTGCTATTCCTCTTACTTGATTATTAAGTCCTTTTGCTACACTTGATGTTTTTACATCATAAAAAATCATAGCAGATTTTACTGGATATCTTTTAAATATTTTTGCATCTAAGCCCATAAATATGACAAATAGAGATAAAATAGCTATTTTAAACCTCATTTAGTTATTCCTTCTATTTAGAGTTTTATTATTATACAACAATTTCTTTTAGATGGAAAAATTAATATGAAGATTTAAAGAGGTCTTTATATAAGTGATTTTGTTATAGATTTTATAATCGATAGATTAAGTGGTGGGTCGTGCTGGACTCGAACCAGCGACCGCCCGGTTATGAGCCGGGAGCTCTAACCAGCTGAGCTAACGACCCTTTTGGGTTAGAAGCGATAGCTAATCTTTAGCTATCAACGTAATTTTTGTGTCGGAAGTATACTGTAAAAAACTTTTAAAAGCAATTAAATTTTCTAAAATTCCCAATAAAAACGAAAAAATTATAAAAGATGTTCCACCATGACTAAACATGGGCAAGGGAACACCTACTACTGGAGCAAGTCCAATAATCATATAAATATTTACGCTCATATATATAAAAAATAAAAATGCTAATGTTAAAGATACAACTTTTATTAAGTAATCTTTTTCATAAATTCGAGATATAATTAAAAGATGGATAATTAAAAGAATATATAAAATAATAACAGTAATCATCCCTTTAAATCCAAATCTCTCTCCTAAATATGCAAATATAAAATCACTTGAAGAGATTGGTAAAAATTTTAGCTGAGTTTGGGTAGCTTCATCCTTCTTTTTGCCCTCCATTCCTCCAGAACCAATTGCAATAAGAGCTTGTTGAACATGATAGCTTGGTTTTCCAAGAAAATCTTCTATTCTCTTTTTTTGGTAATCTTTTAGGTGAGAATATAAAATTGGAGCAGAAACAGATAAAATAATAGCTAAAGTAATCCATACTCTCCATTTAATTCCTACAATAAATAATACTCCATAACTTACTAAAAGTAAAACTAAAGCTGTTCCTAAATCTGGTTCTTTTGCAATAAGTAAAAAAGGAATTAAAATAATAATAGATAGATATATAAACCACAAAAATCCATATCCGCTTTTTGGAGGTGGCTTTTTTTCAATTATATACGCTAAAAGCAAGGCTACACTTACTTTTGAAAATTCTGATGGCTGTATAGTAAAATGTGTTCCTGGAATTACAAGCCATCTTTTTGCTCCTAATATTACCTTTCCAGCTACCATTACTGCTAATAGCATAGTTATATTTAAAATGTAACTAAGAGGTGCAAACCACCACAATATTTTGCGCCATGGAATAAAGGATGCTACTAAAAATACAAAAAAAGCAATTGTATAATAGATCATCTGCTTTTTAAAAAGAGCTGGATTGATCTCTTTTACTAATATAGAAGAGTAGATTAAAAGAGGAATAATTTGAATAACTAATAGATAATTAAAATGTTTAATTAATGTTTTAAAATAGTTGATAAACTCTTTTATCTCCATTAAAGCCCTTAAAAAAATTTAATGTATTATACGATAAAAAAGAGTAAATAAAGAGTAGGTTATGGATATTTTAGAGTATAAAGAGTTTCCATCTAATATTAAAGCTTTTACTACATTAAAAGATATAAAAAAGGAGTTATCCTTCTCTCTTGCCCTTCATACAATGCAAGATCCAATTAAAGTAGATAAAAATAGAAAAGAGCTTTTAAAATTTTTCTCTATACCAAAAGTTTTATCTCTAAGACAAATCCATAGTAACAAGGTAGTAGATATTGATAATATTAGCCTAAATAGTAATTTATGGGAGGATTTAGATATAGAGGCTGATGGAATGGTAACAAGTAAAAAAAATATAGCTTTAGCTATATTTAGCGCAGATTGTATAGGAGCTCTTTTATATGATCCTATATCAAATATTATTGGTGCTTATCATGCAGGATGGAGAGGAAGCTATTTGAATATAGCCTCAAATATAATAGAATTAATGGTAAAAAAGGGAGCTAAACCAAAAAATATTAAAGTGGCTATCTCTCCTCATATAAAGAGTTGTTGTTATGAGGTTGATTCAAAAGTAGCATCAAAATTTAAAGAGTATAAGGATGCAATTAGGATTGTAGATAAAAATATATTTT
>JAADEA010000075.1 GCA_013153675.1 Campylobacterota bacterium | reverse complement strand
TGGTCATGTAGTTGCAGTAGCTGAGATTGATGGAAAACTATATAAGGCAGATCAAAAAGTAAAAGTAACAGTTGGTGGCTGTGGAGGCTGATACAAAAGATTAAATAGTGAGATATTTTTAACTTTAATAAAAAAATAAATAAAGAAAGGATAGAAAATGGCAAAAGCAAGAATTAGAGCAAAAGCAAAAAAAGATCATACAGAAGTAAAAATGATGATAAAGCATCCAATGCTTACATATTTACAAGCAAAAAAGGCTGGTAAAGAGGCAAATTTTATCACTTATGTGGTAGCAACAGTTGATGATAAGAAAGTTTTTGAGGTATCAACAAGTCAATTTTTATCAAAAGATCCATATTTTAAATTTAGTTTTAAAGGTAACGCAAAAGGAAAAGAGCTCGTTGTTACTTGGGTAGATCTTAAAGGGAAAAAAGAGAGTGCAAAGGCTGTAATTAAGTAACAAAAGGGTTGAAAATGATAGGTAAGATACTAAAAATATCGGCAGCTTCCATAGCTGCCATTTCATTTGTAAATGCTCAATCTTTTGATGCTCAGGCAAAAAAGGATCAAGAGGCGCTTATTAAATATTTTTTAAAAAAGTTTAAAGATCCTGCTAAGCATCCAGAATTTTTTCCATATACTCCAAAGGAGGAGCTTGAGAAAAATTTCTATAAAAATTTAAAGTTTGAGGATTTTAGATTAGGAAGTTATGCTTATGCTAAATCTTCTCGTGCCCAATATGAGGAGATAGTTGAAATGCCTCCTTATGAAGATGCTATTGATGAGGGTGAGGAGCTATATAAAAATTATAAATTTAAAGATGGAAAAGGTTTTAAAGATTGTTTTAAAGATCCAGCAATTAGAGGAGAATATCCAAAGTTTGATACAAAGAAAAATGAAGTTGTAACTTTGAGTGTAGCTATTAATAATTGTCTAAAGGCTCATGGAGAAAAGCCTTGGAATTTATATAAAGGCAAAATGGCTAAACTAAAAGCATATTTTGCAGCAGCTTCAAAGGAAGCTAAGAAAAAGATAAATATTAAAATACCAACTAAAGAGGCTGCTCAAGCTTATGAGAGAGGCAAAGAGATCTATTATTCTCAAAGAGGATATTTAAAGTTATCTTGTGCAAATTGTCATGTTCAAGGATCTGGTTCTCGTGTAAGGGCTGAATATTTGTCTCCTCTTCTTGGAGCAGTAACTCATTTTCCAGTATATAGATTAAAGTGGCAAGGAGTTGGGACAATTGAAAGAAGAATTAAAGGTTGTGAAAAAAATCAAGGAGAAAAACCCCATAAGGGTGATAGTAAGTGGGTAAGGGAACTTATATACTTTATGACATATATGTCAAATAATTTGCCAGTTGATGGTCCAGATGTGAGAAAGTAGGAGTTAGAGATGAAAAGAGAAATTTTAATAATAGGAGCTCTAACTATCTCAATAGCCTTTGGGAATTCTTTAGAAAAAGAGGTAATGGCTCTTGATGTTAAAGATATATGTAATGTAAAGAAACATGGAGCTAAAAAGGTAGTAGAGACAGGGATAAAGTATAACAAGGAGGCAAAAAAACTTGGAGTTGAGTTTATGAGGCTTGGTATTCCTGCTACCTTATATCTAAAAGGGGCAAAAGAGGCGATAGAAAAGAAAAAGAGTGAGTATGTAATTAAATATAAAGTGAAGAAGAAAGAGAAGAAAAAGAAAGTCTCTTTAGAGTATGGAGCATGGAGAGGATGTGTTTTTGGTGTAAGAGCAGTGCAGCAATATTTTGAAGCCAAAAAGACATGGAAAATGGCTGTACCAGGAGAGGGATATAAGTTTTAATCCCTCTCTTTGGGTAGCTTAACTTAAGCTTCTATAAAGAATAGAAGTTTTAGTTAATCTATTTCACTAAAGGATAAATAATGGAGAGATTAGGCAGAAGAGAATTTTTATATATGATAGCTCTATTGGGTGCTTCTTCTTTGTTTGCAAATTCTCATACAAGAATGACACCAACAACAGATCTAAAGAGTTATTATAAGTTAAAGCCTTTTGGAAATGTAAGAATTTTACATATGACAGATAGTCATGCCCAACTTGTTCCTGTATATTTTAGAGAGCCAAGTGTTAATATTGGTCTTTATGAAAATGAAGGGAAACCACCTCATTTAGTGGGAGAGTATTTTGCTAATTACTATAAGATTAAAGGTAATAAATATTTAGAGTATGCTTTAACTTGTCTAAATTTTGATGAATATGCAAAAGCAATTGGAAAGATGGGGGGATTTGCCTATATTAAGAGTGTAGTAGACTTTTTAAGAGATAGTTTTGGAAGAGAAAAGACTCTATTATTAGATGGAGGAGATACATGGCAAGGTAGTTGGACTGCCCTACAAACTCGTGGAAAAGATATGGTAGGAGCTCTAAATCTTTTAGGTGTAGATATATGTACAGGGCATTGGGAGTTTACATATACAGAACCAGAAATTTTAGAAAATATTAAAAATTTAAAAGCTGAATTTATTGCTCAAAATGTAAAAGTAAAAGAAGATTCTATTATGGATGAGAAGTTTAAGCCATATGATGAAGATACAGGCTGGGCTTTTAAACCATATACTATTAAAGATCTAAAAGGAGTTAGAGTCGCTATTATAGGGCAAGCCTTTCCATATACAACAATTGCTAATCCAAAGAGATTTATACCAGATTTAACTTTTGGTATTGATGTTGATGGAATGCAAGAGTTAGTAGATAAGGTAAGAAGTAAAGAGAAAGCGGATGTTGTAATTGTTCTATCCCATAATGGATATGATGTAGATAAAAAGATGGCTCAAGTAGTAAGTGGGATAGATTTTATTATGGGAGGGCATACTCATGATGGTGTGCCAGAGGCATATCCAGTTAAAAATAAAAAGGGTGTAACTTATGTATGTAATGCTGGAAGTAATGGAAAATTTGTAAATGTTTTAGATTTAGAGGTAAAAAATAAAAAAGTTGTAGATTTTAAATTTACCCTCCTTCCAATATTTTCAAATCTAATTACACCTGATAAAGAGATGGAAAAATATATAGAAGATGTTAGAAAACCATATCTTAAAGAGTTGCAAAGAGAGATTGCAACAACTGATATTACTCTTTTTAGAAGAGGAAATTTTAATGGTAGTTGGGATCAATTAATTTGTGATGCTTTAAGAGAGGTAGGAGGTGCAGAGATCTCATTTTCTCCTGGATTTAGATGGGGTACTTCTCTTATTCCAGGACAAAAGATCACTTTTGAAGATTTAGCTACTCAAACAGCAATGACCTATCCAGAAACTTATGTAAGAGAGATGGATGGTAAGACTATAAAGATGATTATGGAAGATGTAGCAGATAACCTTTTTAATAGAGATCCTTTTTATCAACAAGGTGGAGATATGGTAAGAGTTGGAGGGCTCTCTTATAAGATTGATCCAACTAAAAAGATTGGTCAAAGAATTAGTGATTTAACTTTATTAAATGGTAAAAAGTTAGAACCTAATAAAAAATATAAAGTAGCAGGATGGGCTACTGTTAACTCAAAGGCTCCTGGAAAGCCAGTATGGGAGCTAACAGAAGAGTATTTAAGAAATCTTAAAGTAATTAAGAAAGATTATAAAGTAATAATGCCAGAGGTTGTTGGAGTAAAAGGAAATCCTGGTATTACTAAATGTTAAGGTATA
>JAADEA010000086.1 GCA_013153675.1 Campylobacterota bacterium | reverse complement strand
AAGAGAAGATTAAACATGTCTATGAAGAAGTAGTAGATACTGCAAAAAGAGGACCTAAACCATTTACTATTACTTTTCAAAGTGAGAGTGATCCAAAGAGTGCATTTGTAACCTCTTCATGTACTTATAATACAAAAGTAGATTATGTATATTATCAAACACCATCAGATGCTCATGCTAGATACTATAATGATACAAGAAGGTTTGTATCATATCCTGGAAGTGGGCAGGCTCTTAAGCCATTTTGGGATATGAGATATACAAATAGTGTTAGTAAATATATAGATGGAGGAGTTCATTTAGAGTATGCAGATCACTCTGTAAATACAGGCCTTGATGCAAGAGAGGGTATTAGAAATGTAGAGATTGGTACATCTCTAGCCCAAATTAATCCAGATGGGGCAGTAGCACAAGCTAAGTGTGTAAATGGGAGTGTGGCAGCTGGGACTATTATTAACCTTTATGATGCTCCTGAGCAGTATTTAACTTATGCGGGGCCTCAGAGTTCATTTAAATATATATTAGCAAGAAGTGCTCTAACTAGTCCATGGAAGAGTGATGGAAGTGGAAATATTATGATTCAAGCAAACTTTGATGAGCCAATTTACCATAACTTTAGCAATAATATTGGTGGAGGGGTTTATTTTAACCTATTTTTACACAATAAGAGAAATGGAAAGCTTTTAAATTATGTAATTGGTATTTATGGAATTGGTGAGGCTTGGATGAAAGAGAAAGCAGGTATTAGGTTTGACCCAACTACTGGAGTAATTCATGTAGCAACTGTTATTAAAGATAGCTCGTGGTGGTGTACAAAATCTCCTAGCTCTCTTGAGATTCAAGAGGTATTTAATGGGCCAACTAGAACCAACTATGATGATGGAGTTTGGAGTGAGTTTTATAGAGTAAATATTGCTTATCAAAATCTTTTAGCAGTCCTTAAAGAGTTAAAAGATAATCCTCCACCAGAAGCTGCAGGAGAGGATTTTGGATTAAGCCCTGAAGATTGGGAGGTAACTTCTATTATGATTCAGTATGAGTTAGAAGAAGAGGGAGGCAAAGCGATATTAGCAGGTTCATTTAAAGATTTTAATGCATTTATCTCAAAAAATCCTCTATAAGGTTAGAAAAACTCTCTAACCTTTATAGATAACTTAAAAAAACTCTCATAAACTCTCTAAATTATGTTAAAATATCAAAAAAATTAAGGCTTAAACTATTATGAGTACTCATCCAAAATTTGTAGTTGTTGGGCATCCTAATAAAGGGAAAAGCTCTATTGTATCTACTTTAACTCTTGATGATAGTGTAGTAATTAGTAATAAACCAGGCACTACTACTAAGAGTAGAAGTTTTAAATTGAAAAAAGATGATAAAGTATTTTATGAACTTATAGATACTCCAGGTTTTCAAAGACCTAGAAAATTATTAAAAATTCTAAAAGAGAAAAATCCAACTGCTAGTGAGCGCCCAAAGAGAGTATTGGAGTTTTTAGAGAAGTATTGCAAAGGGGATGAGTTTAGAGATGAGTGTGAATTACTGCGACCCATCATGGATGGAGGTGGCATAATTTATGTAGTAGATGCAAGTAAGCCATATAGTAGCGAATTTGAGCATGAGATGGAGATTTTAAGGTTTTGTGGCAAACCATCTATGGCGATTTTAAACTATATAGGAGATGAAGATTATACAAAAGAGTGGGATAGCATACTTGGGCAATACTTTAGAATTATAAAGCCATTTAATCCTCTTAAAGCTACATTTAGTGACCATATTGAACTACTTGAAGCACTAACTCATGTAGCACCACAGTGGAGAGATGATTTAAAAGAGGCAATAGAACTTTTAAAAGAGTATCATAAAAGTCAAAAAGAGAAAATTGCAACTTTAATTACTATGGCTATAAAAGATGCCTTAAGTCACAAAATTACTAAGAGTTCAAACTTTTTTAATAGTGAAGAGAGTTTAAAAAAGGAGTTTAAAAGAGATTTAGAGAAAATTGAAAATAAGCTTCTTTTAGATATTAAAGAGACTTTAAATTTTAAAAATAGTGCCTTTGAGATGCCTAAAAACCCTATTGAGTATGAGCTATTTTCTAAAGAGTCTCAAGAGATTTTTGGCTTAAGTAAAGAGAAGTTAATATTAATCTCTACTCTAACAAGTGCTACGGCAGGTGGTATTTTAGATTTAGCAGTTGGAGGCCATAGCTTCTTTTTAGGCACAATTATAGGTGGAGCTTTAGGATTTGTAGGAGCAAACTATGGATATGGGGAACTTAGTAAAATAAGATTTTTAAGCAATAATAAGATAGAGATTGGCCCAATAGAGGATAATAATTTTGGTTTTGTATTTTTAAATAGAGCTTTAAATTTTGCAAAAAAACTCTTAAATACCTCACATGCAAATAGAGAGATTAAGCAGTTAAGTACTATTGATGATAATATTCCAATAAAGACTCTAAAGAGCTTTGCCTCTTTGCACAATAAGTTTAAAACCAATAAATTTACACAAAAAGATATTCAAAAGTATAAAGAGATGATATTAGAGTTGTTAGATTAATAGCGTCATTTAAAAAAACAAGATATAATATTATATAAAATAGGGAAGCTTAGGTAAAAAATGGGTGATACTTTAAAAGATATTTTAGCAAAGAGTATTTTTATACTTTTAGATATAGCAACTATCACCCTATCTATATATTTAGCTTTTATCTTAAGAAACTCTTTAGATGAGACTTTAGAGTATCAAGGTATTCCTTTAAATGAATATTTAACTTTTTATCCTATATATATAATAGTTATTTTCCTATTTTTTTATGAAGGTATATATACTTATAGATATGACTTTTGGCATGAGACTAGAAAAATCCTTAAAGCTCTAATTTTTGGCTCTATTTTAGTCTTTGCATATCTTGCGATGACAAGATCTATAGAGTTATACTCAAGGCTCTTAATTGGATTTAGCTTTTTATTTATGGCTTTTTTAATTCCAATAGAGAAGTTAATTATTAAAAATATTTTATATAAAATGGGAATTTGGTCTAAGAGAGCTAAGATATATGGAGATGATCCATTTTTAATAAAAGAGATATATGAAAACCACTATTTAGGCTATTGTGAACCTAAAAATTGTGAATTTTCTACTATTTTTATAAATTCTAAAAAAGATACACCCCAGAGATTAAAAGAGATTATCTCTAAAGAGATAAAAGTTAGAAAAAATGTAATTTTTACTCCTATTTTAGATGATTATGACTTAACCCACTCTCATATTTATGAGTTATCAAATACTAGAACTAATTTAATAGTTTATCAAAATAGATTGATGAGTTGGCATAGAAGAGTAATGCAAAACCTTTTAAATTATTTGTTTGTTTTATTACTTTTACCTATTTTACTACCTTTAATTTTAATTATTGCAATTGCTATAAAGATAGAGTCTCCTGGTTCTGCTTTTTTTATTCATAAAAGGGTAGGAAAAGGTGGAAGAGAGATTCCTGTAATAAAATTTAGAAGTATGTACTCTGATGCAAAAGAGCGATTAGAGACTCTTTTAGAAAAAGATGAAAAGATTAAAGAAGAGTGGCAGAGGTGTTTTAAAATTAAAAATGACCCACGAGTAACTAAAGTTGGGGCTTTTTTAAGAAAGACATCTCTAGATGAGTTGCCTCAAATTTTAAATGTATTAGCAGGGCATAT
>JAADEA010000072.1 GCA_013153675.1 Campylobacterota bacterium | reverse complement strand
ATCTTTATACTCAAGTAGATTTTAGTAGCGCTTTTTTTGAAGCAATTAGTGGTTTTACCACTACTGGTGCTACTGTATATAGTGATATTGAATCTTTGCCAAAATTGATTCTTTTTCATCGCTCTTTAATGCACTTTTTGGGAGGAATGGGAATAATTGTGCTTGGAGTTGGTCTATTATCTATTATTAATCCAACTGGTAGCCTCTCTTTGTTTAAAGCAGAATCAACGGGAATATCTATTGAAAAGATTACTCCTAAAATTAAAGATATGGCAATTTCACTCTGGGGGATATATCTATTTTTAACTTTTATTGATATGTTACTTTTACATATTTTTGGAATGAGTTGGTTTGATGCTATAAATCATAGTTTTTCTACTATATCTACTGGTGGTTTCTCTACAAAAAATGATTCACTTGGGCATTTTGCATCTAATCCTTGGATTATTTGGACGACTACATTTTTTATGATAATTTCTGGAATTAATTTTTTAGCACATTTGAGAATTTTTTTTAAAGATTTTAGTGGATATAAAAGAGAAGAGATATATTGGTATTTAATTATTTTTATTGTTCTTTCTCTATTTTTAACATATGAACACTTTTATCTTACAAAAGATTCATTTTTTTTCTCTTTTACTCACTCAGCTTTTACAATAGCTTCTATTTTAACTACTACGGGATTTGCCACATTAGATTATAGCAAATGGGGACATGTAGCTATTGCTATTGTTTTTATAGCCATGTTTATTGGGGGGAATGCTGGTTCAACAGCAGGGGGAGTAAAAGTAATTAGATATTTAATCTTATTTAAGACAATCTTTGCTGAATTAAGAAGAATTATTTCACCTAATATTTTATTATCTATCTTTATAGATGGGAAAAAAGTTCAAAATAGTATAATTGCTGCAGTTTTTGGATTTTTTTTCTTATATATTTTAACATTAAGTGCAACTACTTTATATCTCTTTGCAAGAGGCTATGATGCTCTTACATCAATTTCTGCTGCTTTAGCGGTAGTAGGAAATATTGGACCTGGTTTTGGGAAAGTCTCTCCTGTGGATAACTTTGCTTTTTTTAGCTGGTATGATAAATTTATCCTCTCTTTTGGAATGATTGTGGGAAGACTTGAATGTTTTACTGTGTTTGCTCTTTTTAGTAGATGGTTTTGGAAAAAGTTTTAATTTTGTAATAAATATCTAAAAGTAAATTAACATTTTAGTAACACTTTTATGGTAGCATTTATAAAAATTTCAATAAGGGGATAAAATGGGAAAAAAGAGAATTTTGTTATCAATTTTAACTGCAGCTTCTATATTTATTGGGGGATGTGGAGGGGGAGACTCTTCTGATATTGTATCTGGGAGTGATACTCAAACAGGAGTTTTTATAGATAGTCCTGTTGATGGTTTAGAATACTCTACTACTTCGGGTATTGAGGGAGTTACTCAAGATGGAGGAAAGTTTAAATTTAATAATGGAGATAAGGTAGAGTTTAGATTAGGTAAAATTTTACTTGGAACTACTACTCCTTCAAATGATGGTGTTGTAACTCCATATGAGCTTGCTAAAGATGAAGATACAGCTGTATTAATTTTACAACTTCTGCAATCATTAGATGAAGATGGAGATTTATCTAATGGTATTACAATTCCTCAAGAGATAGTAGAAAAATTAAATGAAAAACTTAATGAGACAAAAGATATAGAAGATTTAAATGAGAGTGTTATTGAAAATGAGTTAGAAATTGAAATAGATGTAAATAAAAGTGAAGCAAAAGAACACTTTTATAAAAGTATAAATAAATGGAAATATCAACATGATAAAGGTGATAATTCTCAAGAGAAAGATAAAAATCAAGGTGGAGGTAATGGAAATAATGGAGGAAGCGGACCAGTAGTAGATGTAGGTCAATATGATACATATATGTTAACTCAAGAGTTAAAAGATGCTATTGCTTATATGGGTAATGAGGAGAGATTAGCATATGATGTATATAGCAATTTATATCAATTTTATGATGGGGATAATAGTGATATAAAACAGTTAAGTAATATTGCTCAAAAATCAGAAATAAGGCATATTGCTACTGTTAGAGCATTAGTGGAAAAATATGGACTTACTCAAAATGATTTAACTATTCTTGATAAAGAGGTAGTTGGTGGTCCTGATACAGATGTTGATAGTGTAAAAGGTAAATATGATATAGATAAGATACAAAAATTATATGATGCTCTATATGCTAAAGGAATAGAATCTAAGCAAGCTGCTTTAGAAGTAGGTTGTATGGTAGAAGTTACTGATGTAAACGATTTAGATGAGTATATTAAAGAGGCTGAAGAGATAAATGCAAAAGATGTTATAGATGCATTTAAAGCTCTTAGGAGTGGAAGTTATAATCACTATTGGGCTTTTGATAAAGGATTGAAAAATATGGGGGTTGATGAGGGATGTTGTAGCTTAGGAGAAGAGTTTTGTCATCCAGAGTATCCTCAAAATGAGCATAATCATGATGGAAATCAATCTACACCTGGAAATCCTCCTCAAGATAAAGGAGATGGAAATCATAATGGTCAAGGAAATGGTAAAGGTAAAGGTACAGGGGCTCAAAATTAAGTCTATGAGCCCTTTTTTAACTTCTATATTTAATAGTTGTAAATTTTTTTAAAGTCAAATTTTTATTTTCTAAAGTTAAAAGATAATTTTTAAAAGGAGAATTAGCTATTTAATTCTCCTTCTTTTTGATTCAATAGCAGAGATGATTATAAGTGAAATAACTAATATAGAGATATTAAAAACATCCAAAGAGGGCAAAAGATCTTCTTGCTCATCTAACTCTAAAGAGCCATCTTTTTCAATACACTCACAATATAAACCAGCATCAAAAGTTAAATTGTTCTCCCCACTACTTAAAATAATACCCTCTATTAAACCATTAGAATTTGCATTACTATCTCTCTCAAATGAAGAGGCAAAAGCTTTAGTAAAGATATAATCCTTTGGAGGATATATCTTTACTTGATACTCTTTACCAGGCAATAACTGAGTAAAATAGTATCTTCCTTTCTTATTTGTATATGTAGTAGCTAATACCTTTTTATTCTCATCTAATAACTCTATCTTAATACCAACAATTGCAAACTCATCCTTATCTTGTATGCCATTTAAATTTGTATCAAGCCAAATATAATCTCCAAGAGAAGCATATCTAAAAAAACCTCCATCTAAATCTAAATACTCCTCTCCACTTAATAGAGTAATAGATTCTAATGAAGTTAAGTCATATCCAATATCATTATCTAATGAGTTAGAGCCTATATCATTTTTAGTAACAAAATAGTTAGAAAGAGGAGGAGTAATTTTAACTTTATATGATCTACCAGGCAATAGGTTACAAAATTTATAATGTCCATTCTCATCACTAAAGATAGGTTTAATTAGATTTCCAAATATATCAACTGCTTTTTCTCCATTAGAGTAGAATAGTTCAACTTTTGCCCCCTTAATAGGAGTATCTTTTTCATCTTGTATTCCATTTAGGTTATTATCTTCCCAAACTTTATCACCAAGGCAAGCTGGCTTAAATAGACCAATATCTAAATCTAAATACTCTTCATTACTATTTAATAAAATAGTATTACTCTCAAGAGAGTTTTGGTCAATATCGCTATCTTTAGAGTCATTACTATTTGAGTCAATATCTTTAATAGTAGCAAAATACTCTTTTGGTGGTTTTACTTTTATAAAGTATTC